>JABDKA010000118.1 GCA_013002405.1 Sulfitobacter sp.
CGGCCAAGCGTGCTTTCGGTTTCCCAAAAGCGGGTGGCGAAGCGACGTCCGATGCGGCCCCGGCCGGAGAGGAACTCGAAAAGGCTCCGCCCTTCGTTGCTGATCTGGAAGGGGACCCCTTCGGCGGCATAGAGCAGGCCGAGGCGGCGCTTGAGGTCCTGCGCTTCGGGGCTGATCTTGCGCGCGAAGAGATAGTCCTGGCTGAGCAGCAGTTCGTAGTGATCGTTATAGAAGGTCACCGGCATCCCGTAGTCGGTGAACATCAGGAAGGTCAGGGTGCGTGATTGGATTTCCTTGCCCGGCACCAGGTGGCGGACGAGGGTCTGAAAGAAGGTCTCATCCGGGATCCAGGTGGTGCGGAAAAAACGGACCACGTCGCGGCGTTTCCTGGCGAATTCAAGGACCGCTTCGATGGTCTGACGGCGCAGGCACCACCACTGGCTGCCGATCATGATTTGCAGGTCGGCGGGGATGGCGCGTTGCAGTCCAAGCCGCTTTTGCGCTTCGAAGAGGAAGTAGAAGAGTTTCTTGCGTTCGCGTTCGTTGACGTAGTGGCGGTAGATCAACCGCTCCTCGCGCCAGCCTGTCTTGATCCAGTCGCTTTCGAAATAGTCAAAGCTTTCGATGAAGTCGGCATCGTTCTCGTCCAGGTACTGATGGGTGTACTCGGCCGACTTGATCGCCATGCAATCCCCCGACAGCATGTAAAAGTGCGTGGCACGCGGGAAGGCTTCAACCGCGGAGGTGACAGCGTTCAGGGTTGCCTGCACGAGGGACCATTCGCCCCAGCCGCAGCGGACGCGTTTCTGCGCAAAGGTGACATTGGGATTGTCGGCAAGTGCTGATCGGATCTCGGTATAATGCTCTTTGCTGGCGGAGGCGTCGAAATGGATCGCCATGTAGTCGCCCACCACCGTCAGCCGTTCCGCCTGCCGGATGATGGCCTGCGGGTCTTTATGGCATAGCAAGATGTAGGCGATTTTTGCCATACGAGGAACGGACTGCTCTTTATTGCCCCATTGTTTACCTAGATAAGGGTGAAGACCGATTGAATAAACAGAATATATTTGCTTTTTTGTGGCTACGCCATGCCGATGTGCAAAATCGGTGGGCTGAGCAGGAGGCGCAAAGGCCATGGGGTTTCCCGGAACGTGGATGACAGAAAGCGAGAGCGTGGTTTATCGCGTCGTGCCGAAGTGTGCCTGCTCCAGCATTGGGCAGATCATGTATTACTCGGATCACGGTACCTTCTTTGACGGGGACATCCACGATGCCCAGTCAGGCCTGCACAAGTGGGCGCTGGAGCCCTCGCAGGATCCGATCACCCGCAATGTGCAGTCTCACGCCTCCTACGCTTTCACCTGCGTGCGCAATCCCTACACGCGGATCCTGTCATCCTTCTTTGACAAGATCTGCGGGATCCAGCGTAACGGGCGGCGTTACCGGGGCAATCTCGTGCCGCTCCTGATCCAGAAATACGGAATCGAGGTGGGGGGCGACGACGGCAAGCAGGAGTTTGATCAGATCGCGTCGTTCCGCCGGTTCCTGCTGTTTGCGCGCGACACGATTCGTTGGCGGCGTCCGATGGACCCTGACATTCACTGGTCCGCCATGTCGGGGCACGTGAGCACCTTTATCGTGAACGGTGGTACCTACGACAAGATTTTCTGGACCGAAAGCTTCAACGATGGGATGCAGCAGGTGCTTGACGCGATTGAGACGAAACACGAGGTCAAGCTCGAGGGAATACCGCGCTTTAACGAGAGCGAAGGACACGGGCCCAAGCGCGCCCATCCGGTTGAGGATTATTTCGACGATCTGTCGATGCATCTGGTGCGCGAGATCTACAAGCGCGACTTCGAGCTGTTCAAATACGATTTCGAGAACCCGGGCAACAAGATGCCGGTGGGAGAAATCGACCTGGATGAGGTGCACGCCAAGCTGGGCGACTAATCGGACAACTTTCGAAGCATTCAGTTGCTGGCGGCGGTCTTTTGACCTGGCCTACGCGTGGCAATGATCGCCTTGATGATCCGGTCCGTGGCCGCCTGGCTGCCTTTGGGTGACGGGTGGATCATGTCCAGCCCGTGAAAGCTGGCGTCGCCGTGGGGAACCATATCGGCGAGGGAGACGAAGCTGACACCGGGATCCTGGCGGGCCATGACCGATATACGCGCCTCCAGCGCATCGCCTACCTTCCGGCAGTGTTCGATCGGGGAGCCGAGGCCGGGACTGCGCAGATAGCCGACATAGATCACCCGGGCCCCATCACGCCGGGCGCGTTTCACCGTGTCGGGAACATGCCCCGCCGTGCCGTCCGGAGAGATCAGCCGGTTCAGCCGCTTCTTGCAGCGTGTGCAGCCGCAGCCAAGCCAGAGATCGTTGCCGCCGCCGTTCATCACCACATAGTCCCAATTGCCCTTGCGGTACTGCTTGGCGATGTTGAAGCCAAGAGCGCCGGTCAGGGGCAGTTGGTAGCCAAACCGCGCGCCGCTGACAGCCGTGCTTTTGACCCTGGCGCCCAGTTGCCGTGCCAGAAGGTGCGGGACCGCCTGCTTCGCGGACCCGTTTGAAGTCATGAAGGAATCACCCATGACAAGAACACGCATCGGTGCCCGCTCTTGTGCCATAGCGATTTGAAAAGAATAAATAAAAATGGCCAAGACAGCCAGCAGCAGGCGCATAGCATCCCCTTGTGCATCACGCGAACGCCACAAAAATGACACAAGAATCTGTCAACAATGTGTTCGTTTGGGAGCATAGTTAACTACAATCCCGGCCTTCAGAACAGGATTGTTTCCACCGGACAGAACAGGTGGCAAGCCTTGCCACCTTGCGTGTGGCCGGGCCCCGCTCTACATCACGCAGCATGGCTCAGGTGAAATCATCCTCCAAATCAGACCCGAATTACAAGGTCATTGCCGAGAACCGGCGCGCGCGATTCGATTACGCGATCGAGGAAGATATCGAGTGCGGCATTGTTCTGGAGGGCTCGGAGGTGAAATCGCTGCGCGAGGGCGGGGCGAACATCGCTGAAAGCTATGCGGCCGTTGAGGATGGGGAGCTTTGGCTGGTTAACTCCTACATCGCGCCCTATGCCCAAGCCAAGACATTCACCCATGACGAACGCCGCCGCCGCAAGCTGTTGGTCAGCCGCAAGCAGATGGCGGATCTGTGGAACGCGACACAGCGCAAGGGTATGACCCTGGTCCCGCTGGTGATGTATTTCAACCATCGCGGCATGGCCAAGATCAAGATCGGTGTGGCAAAAGGCAAGAAGCTGCACGACAAGCGTGAAACGGCGGCGAAGCGGGACTGGAACCGGCAAAAATCACGCCTGATGAAGGATCACGGGTAGGCGGCCAGATCGCATTCCCACCAGCCGACATCGTGCCACTTCCCGCACTTGAAGCCGACCTCGTGATAGATCCCGACGTGTTGAAATCCGCATGCTTCGTGCAGTGCAACGCTGGCGGGATTGGGTAGGGCAATGCCCGCATAGGCGCGGTGCATGCCCCGTTCTTTCAGCGCAAGCAGCAGATAATGATAAAGCATCCTGCCCGTCCCGGTGCGGCGGGCGTCTTCGGCCACGTAGACCGTGACATCGGCGGAATAGCGATAGGCGCTGCGACTGCGATGCGGACTGCCATAGGCATAGCCGACGACCGTGCCGTTCTGTTCGGCGACCAGATAGGGATAGTCCGGCTGTAGGTCGGAGATCCGTTTGACCATATCCTCGGCGCTTGGGGCGACCTCTTCGAAAGAGATCACGGTACGCTCAATAATAGGGGCATAAATGGCCGCGATGGCCCTTGCGTCCGACGGTTTGGCGGGCCGGATCATACCATTTCTTGCCTCAACCGATCCCGACGGGCACGTAGCGTTCGAACCCCGCGGCGAGGACCTGCTCGCGTTTGTAGACGTTGCGCAGGTCCGCCATGCGGGGACTGTTCATCTTCTTCGCGAGACGCTCAAGGTTCAGGCCGCGGAATTCGTTCCATTCGGTCAGCACCACGATGGCGTCCGCATTGTTCGCCGCGCGGTATGGGTTTTCGATCCATTTCACGTTCGGCAGCAGCGCCTCCCCCTCGGCCTGACCCTGGGGGTCAACCACGCGCACCTCGGCCCCGCGCCCGACCAGAGCCGGGATGATGGTGAGCGAGGGTGCGTCGCGCATGTCGTCGGTGTTGGGTTTGAAAGTTACACCGAGGACGGCAATCTTTTTCCCGGCAAGGTCGTCGTCACAAAGATCGACGATCTTGTCGATCATGCGCGCCTTGACGCGTTCGTTCACGTCGATCACAGTCTCAACGATCCGCATGGGGCTTGCGTGCTCCTGTCCGATCCGGGCCAGTGCCATGGTGTCCTTGGGAAAACACGAACCGCCATAGCCGGGGCCGGCGTGCAGGAACTTGTTCCCAATCCGGCCATCCAGACCCATCCCCTTGGCGACCTGCTGAATATCCGCACCGACCCGCTCGCAGAGCGCGGCCATTTCGTTGATGAAGGTGATTTTGGTCGCGAGGAATGCATTCGCAGCGTATTTGATCAGTTCGGCGGTTTCCAAATCGGTCTTCACCACCGGATAGTCGCGCAGGGACAGGGGGCGATAGATGGCATCCATCACCTCAGCGGCGCGGTCGGATTCGATGCCGATTACCACGCGGTCGGGACGCATGAAATCCTCGATCGCCGCCCCTTCGCGCAGGAATTCGGGGTTTGAACAGACGTCGAATTCAAGACCTGGCACCGCCTCTGCCATGATGTCGGCGATCTGGCGGTTTGTTCCAACCGGCACGGTGGATTTTGTGACGACGACCGCATAATCGGAGAGCGATCTTGCGATCTCTTCTGCCGCGGCAAAGACGTACTGCAGATCCGCGTGCCCGTCCCCGCGTCGGGTGGGGGTCCCCACGGCAATAAAGACGGCATCGACCGCTTCCAGCGACGATTTCAGATCGGTGGAAAAGGACAGCCGCCCGGCCTCCATGTTGGAGCGCATGAGCGTGTCAAGGTTCGGCTCGAAAATCGGGACCTCGCCCCGGCGCAACATGTCGACCTTATCCTGGTTCGTGTCGACGCAGATGACCTCGTGTCCGAAGTCGGAAAAGCACACGCCGCTGACCAGACCGACATAACCGGTGCCCACCACAACAATTTTCATGGGTTCTTATCCTCTGTCACAGGCCCTTGTTTCGGCCCTCTGCTCTTTCGGGGCAAGCTCTCACAATTCTGCGGGATGTGCCTGCCTGTTGGGTAGAAATTGCCGGGGTGATGTGTCTTGGGCACATCTGTCGGTTCAGACGCCATAGAAGCCGCGATACCAATCCACGAAGGCGGCAACGCCTTTTCGGATATCGGTGCCGGGTTGATAGCCGGTCAGGGACTTCAGCAGACTTGCGTCCGCCCAAGTTGCGGGGACATCGCCGGGCTGGATAGCCATCAGCGTCTGCTTTGACGTTTTTCCGGTGGCCGCCTCAATCGCGGCGATGAAATCCAGCAGAGGGACCGCTTCGGAGTTGCCGATGTTGAGCACGCGGAAGGGCGCCACCGGAGAGAGGCTGTCATTGGGGCCAACCGGATCACTGCCCGGTGCCCTATCGACCAGCAGCATCAGGGCCTGCACCAGATCGCTGATATAGGTGAAGTCGCGCTTCATATCCCCGTGGTTATAAACCTCGATCGGTTCCCCTTTCAGGATCCGGTCCGTAAATTTGAAATGGGCCATGTCGGGACGTCCCCAGGGCCCGTAGACAGTGAAGAACCGGAACATCGTGATCGGCATGCCGTAAAGGTGGGCATAGCTGTGCGCCATGCTTTCGCAGCCCTTCTTGGTGGCCGCATAGAAGGACATCTGGTGGTCAGCGCGGTCCGTCTCGCGGTAGGGCATGTCCGTGTTCGCACCATAGGCTGAAGAAGTGGAGGCCAGCAGCATGTGCTTGGGCGGATAGGCGCGGGCGGCTTCAAGCAGCTCGAAGGTACCGCCCAGGTTGGCCTCGAAATAGGCGCGGGGGTTCTCGATGGAGTATCGCACGCCCGCCTGTGCGGCGAGGTGGATGACGATCCGGGGCCGGTGCCGGGCGAAAAGGTCCGCCATCACGCCCGGGCTTTCGATCTTTTCAATCACATCGGAGAAACCGTCCCGCGCGGTCAGCCTTTCGCGGCGGGCCTCCTTCAGGGTGACATCGTAATAGTCGTTCATGCTGTCGATGCCGATGATCTGCCACCCCGCGTCAAGCAGGGCGTGGCTGATTGCGGCACCGATGAATCCGGAGGATCCAGTAACAAGGGCGCAGGGTTTGACAGGTTCGGGCATGGGGCTCGCGCGGCTGGAGGGTCTGGGATTGGTCTAGCTTTCCGTGCCGGACATTCCCAGCAAAACTTGAGGCCTTGCAGACTCGGGTTCCGGTGCGTATATGGACCTCAACAGCGGCGCTTTCGGGTCCACACCGAAGGCTCCACCGAAATGAGTGACGGGCCGCGCGCCCGTTTTTTTGTGCCCACAGGAAGCTATGACCACTGACCTGATTGCCAAAGCTGCCATTGATCGGCGCATGGCCGAGATCATCACCCCGGTGATCGAGGACATGGGGTTCGAACTGGTGCGCGTGCGGCTCATGTCGGGCAAGACGACGACTTTACAGATTATGGCCGACAAGCCCGAGGGCGGGATTGAGGTGGATGATCTTTCGGACATCACCCATGCCGTGGGTGCCGTGCTGGACGTCGAAGACCCGATACTCGACGAATACACGCTTGAGGTTTCAAGCCCCGGCATCGACCGGCCCCTGACCCGGTTGAAGGATTTCGACGCGTTCGAGGGCTATGAGGCCAAGCTGGAGACCGAGGAAATGATCGACGGTCGCCGCCGTTTCAAGGGTGAGCTGGCAGGTGTCGAAGGTGACGAGGTACTGATCAACGTCGCTGAAGGCACCATCGGGCTCAAGTTCGAGTGGCTGAGCGATGCCAAGCTGGTCCTGACGGACGAGCTGATCAAGGAAATGCTGCGCCAGCGGAAGGCTGCGGGCGTGATCGACGAAAACCAATTTGATGAAATCCAGACCGAAGCGTCTGAGGATGGAGACAACTGATGGCCATTACATCCGCAAACCAGCTTGAACTGCTGCAAACCGCCGAGGCGGTGGCCCGCGAAAAGATGATCGACCCCGGTCTGGTGGTCGAGGCGATGGAAGAGAGCCTCGCCCGGGCGGCCAAGTCCCGCTACGGGGCAGAGATGGACATTCGCGTGAGCATCGACCGCAAGACGGGTCGCGCCACCTTTACCCGCGTCCGTACTGTGGTGGATGAGGAAGAGTTCGAGAACTATCAGGCGGAGTTCACGACCGAGCAGGCCAAGCCCTATTTCGAGCCCACCCAGAAGGCAAACGCCCATTGGCTGCGCGGAGAAGAGGTAATTGCCGATTTCGCCGGTGGCCCCCAGATTGGCGACCGTTTTGAGGAAGAAGTGCCGCCGGTTGAGATGGGCCGGATCGCGGCCCAGTCCGCGAAACAAGTAATCCTGCAGAAGGTCCGCGAGGCAGAGCGGGACCGGCAGTACGAGGAATTCAAGGACCGCGCGGGTACGATCATCAACGGTCTGGTCAAGCGCGAAGAGTATGGCAATGTCATCGTCGACGTGGGCGCCGGTGAGGCGATCCTGCGCCGGAACGAGAAGATCGGGCGCGAAAGCTACCGTCCCAATGACCGTATCCGCGTCTATATCAAGGACGTGCGCCGGGAACAGCGCGGCCCGCAGATCTTCCTCAGCCGCACCGCGCCCGAGTTCATGGCCGAGCTGTTCAAGATGGAAGTGCCCGAAATCTACGATGGCATCATCGAGATCAAGGCAGTCGCCCGTGACCCCGGTTCGCGCGCCAAGATCGCGGTGATCTCCTACGACAGCTCCATCGACCCGGTCGGTGCCTGTGTGGGCATGCGCGGCTCTCGCGTGCAGGCCGTTGTGAACGAACTTCAGGGCGAAAAGATCGACATCATTCCCTGGAACGAAGATCAGCCGACGTTCCTGGTGAACGCACTTCAGCCCGCCGAAGTAAGCAAGGTGGTTCTGGACGAGGAAGCGGGCAAGATCGAAGTGGTCGTGCCGGAAGAGCAGCTTTCGCTCGCCATCGGCCGCCGCGGTCAGAACGTGCGCCTTGCCTCGCAGCTCACTGGGCTCGACATCGACATCATGACCGAAGAGCAGGAAAGCGCGCGCCGCCAGGCCGAGTTCGAGATGCGCACCAAGCTCTTCATGGATTACCTCGATCTGGACGAATTCTTTGCCCAGCTGCTGGTCGCCGAAGGCTTCACCAACCTCGAAGAGGTGGCCTATGTCGAACTGGATGAATTGCTGGTGATCGACGGTGTGGATGAAGATACCGCCAACGAACTGCAAGCCCGTGCCCGCGACGTGCTGGAAGCGCAGAACAAGGCCGCACTTGAATCGGCCCGTGCGCTGGGTGTTGAGGACAGCCTCATTGAATTTGAGGGCCTGACACCCCAAATGATTGAGGCGCTGGCAAAAGACGATGTGAAGACGCTTGAGGACTTTGCTACCTGCGCTGACTGGGAACTGGCCGGCGGCTGGACCACGGTAGACGGGGAGAGGGTCAAGGACGATGGTACGCTTGAGCCATTCGGCATCAGCCTGGAGGAAGCGCAGGACATGATCATGACCGCGCGTGTGATGCTGGGCTGGGTGGATCCCGAAGAACTGGCCGCACAGGCCGCAGCCGCCGCCGAAGAAGCTGCCGCGGCAGAGGAGGCCGAGGCCTGATCTCAGGCCTCGGAGGCACCTGATGGGTCGCGGTGGCGTCTCAAAAGACCGGTCCGACGGTCCTGAACGCAAGTGCATTGCCACAGGAGAGGTGCAGCCCAAGCATGGGCTGATCCGTTTTGTGGTGGGGCCCGATGGTCAGCTGGTACCGGATATCCTGGGCAAACTGCCTGGACGGGGTATCTACGTGGCTGCCGACCGGGCGGCACTGGAACAGGCGGTCAAGAAAAAGCTCTTTGCCCGCGCGGCAAAGCAGCAGGTCACCATCCCCGAGGGGTTGGTTGAGGAAGTGGAACGGCAACTGGCGCGGCGCGTGGTCGATCTGATCTCGCTCCAGCGCAAGGGCGGTCGCGCAGTCGCTGGCTATGAGAAGGTCAAAGGCTGGCTACAACAGGAAGAGGCCGAGGTGCTGATCCAGGCAAGTGACGGATCGGGTCGCGGTAAAAGCAAACTGAGCACCCCGCATTTCGGCCATTACATAGGCTGGCTGACGGCGGATGAATTGGGTTTGGCATTCGGTCGCCAAACTGTGATACATGGGGCGCTCGCCTCTGGCGGACTCACACAACGTGTTGTAGAGGAAGCCCAAAGACTTAAAGGCGTGCGCGTAAGCGAGGCCGGCAAGGGCCGGTCGAAAGGATAGACGAGCTTCATGAGCGATAGTGACGGCAAAAAAACATTGGGTCTGCGTGGCTCGCGGCCAAGCAACGTAAAGCAAAGCTTTAGCCACGGGCGGACCAAGAACGTCGTGGTCGAGACCAAGCGCAAGCGCGTTGTGGTCCCCAAGGCGGGGGCAGCCAAGCCTGCGGCACCGGGATCAAAGCCTGTTGGTGACCCGTCCAAGCGTCCTGCCGGTATCTCTGATGCAGAGATGGAGCGTCGCCTGAAGGCGGTTCAGGCCGCCAAGGCACGTGAAACCGAAGAAGCAGCGGCCCGCGAAGCGGAAGAAAAGGCGCGCGCCGAAGAACGCGAGCGCCGCCGCGCCGAGCAAGAAGAGAAAGAGCGCGCTGACCGCGAGCGTGAAGAAAGCCTCAAGGCGAAGGCCGAGGAAGAAGAGCGTGCCAAGCGTGAAGCTGAAGCGGCCGCGCAAGCTGCGGCTGCTGCACCGGCAGAGCCTGCTGTTGCGCGACCCACTGCGAACAAGGCCCCCCCGGCGGCGACGCCTCGCAAGAC
>JABDKA010000131.1 GCA_013002405.1 Sulfitobacter sp.
CCCAAGAGCCATCCCGCCCGTTGAAACGCACCGCCAAAGGCGATGGCAGAGGCCATGCCGGAGCAGAAGACAAATATTTCTGTCGCGTCAGAAAAGCCCCAGCGGGCCGGAATCCAGGAGGTCAGGAAGTTGCCGGGCGTATGGGCGATCAGGATGATGAACATCGCGATACCGCGAAAGAAGTCGAGCCGCAGATCACGCACGCGCGTTGCACTCTGCGCACCGAGGGCGGTGACAGGGCGGGAAGGCACTTGGTTGGCGGCGGCGAGGGTCATCTTCTTGGCAGCGGTCCGGACTTCTTATTGCGCGGGGATGCGCCGCGCGCGCGACAAGTGGTCGAACCTGGTGGCGGCAAAGCGGTCTTCGCGGCCTCCACGCAGGGCCAGCCGTTGCAGCAGGATCGACTCTGCTGCGTCGAAATGGCCTGCGCGCAGCCCTGCGTCAATGGTCATACGTTCAAAGACATCGCGTTGGGCGTGGCTTCCGCCGATGGTCTGCATCTTTGGGCGGGCGGCCGCCAATTGCCAGAAGGCATCGCCGTAACGCCCTTCGGCGAAGGCGTTGAGCCCGGCGAGGGCGGAGAGGCCCGGATCGGCCACGCGGCTTGCCATATCGCCGGTGTCTTTCGCGTCGCGGGCGAAGCGGTCCATCATGGCACGGGCGGCCGCGCCCTTGTGCGCCCCGGCAAGGGCCAATTGGTAGTGCAGGTCTGCAAAGACCACGCAGCCCTCGTCGATGCGCTTTTCCGCAAGCACGCCCAGTTCATTCCAGCGGTCCCCGACGTCGATGTTCTCAAGCTCCAGCCGCATCAGCAGGGATGTGGCGTTGGCGATGTCGCGGTAATCATCCGTCTTGTCAGCGCGGATCTGGCTGTCATAGAGCCTTAGGGCGACCTCCATTTCGCCACGGTCGAGATGGAGAAGCGCCTTGTGCCACCAGACGTGGTAGCGGAAGTTGTTGGACCCCTCCCAGGCGCTTCGGTTTTCCTCAATCAGGGTGATACCTGCATCCGGTTCCGCCCGCATATCGTGTACGTGAGCCACGGCGTGCAGCCCCCAGGCGTCATCCGGTGCGTAATTCAGTCCTTCAAGCCCGGTCCGCTCCGCCGCCTCATAGTCTCCGGTCTCTTCCAGCGTGAAGGCGTAGCACCCCATCAGGTAGCCATAGAGCGGATGATCCGGACCGTGGGCGGGCAGAACGCGTTCTGCCGAGGCGCGCATGCCCGCAGGGTCGCCAAGGATGAAGCGGATGGCGTGGCTGACCTTGGCGCTTAGGGTGTCCTGGGGCAGATCGTCCAGAACCCGCTCCAACGCCGCGACTGCGCCGGTGGGGCTATTGTCAAGCCACGCATCGAGGGCATCAATCCAGTGCCTTTCCCGGGCGTTCGGGGCGCCATTCTTGCACGCGAAGTGGGCCGCTCTGCGGGCCTCTTCCGCCACTTGCCACATCTCGGCTCGGCCCATCATCAGGGAAAAAAGCCCCCGCGCGGCGTGCCCCAATGCAAAGCCGGGGTCCGCCTCCAGCACCGCGCCCAGATGCTGTGGGGTGGCGGGGGAATGGGCCAGGAAGGCCCTTACCATCGCGTTCCAGCTTTCCAATGCGGCGGCGGTGTCCAGCGTTACGGGCGCATTGCAGATGTCTGTCTTCATGTCCGGGCCTCTCAAGGGTCGCGCGATTTGACCGGACCTTGACCGGATTCGAGGGGTCTGAGAACGCCTCCTCCCTCGGTCACACGCCAACGTGAAGCGAGAAAGGCGTTTCGTGACCGGATATGTCAGATCCCGCTGAAATTATTGAACCTTTGGGTGGGAGTTCGCCCAAAGGGCTGCCTTTAAGCGGTTTCAGGTGTCAGACGCCGCAGGGTCGCGCAGCCACGTTTCAAGGATCTCTTCCGTATCCTGACCGAAGCGCGGCGGCGGTCTGCGGTACTGGACGGGTGTAGCGGAAAACTTGAGCGGATTACCCAGCAGTCTGACCGCCCCACCGGCAAGATCCGCCCCCGGCACCTCCACCACGGCACCGCGCGCATGGGCCTGGGATGAGCCAAGCGCCTCTTCGATCGTATTGATGGGCCCGCAGGGGACTTTGACGGCGTGGAGCCGCGCGATCAGGTCCGATCTGGTGAAGCGCTGCATTTCGGGCACGATTTCGGCCATGAGGGCGGCCCGGTTTTCGAGCCGACCCAGATTGGTGGCAAACTTCGGGTTTTCGGCCAGGTCAGCCCGTTCAATCACGTCGCAGTAGCGTGTGAACTGCGCGTCATTGCCGACTGCCAGCAGGAAATATCCGTCACTGCATTCAAAAGCGTCGTAAGGCACGATGTTGGGATGGGCGTTGCCGCGCCTTTCTGGAAGCTGTTCGGAGGTGAGGAAATTCACCCCCTCATTGACCAGCCAGGCCATGGAGGCATCGACCAGTGCCAGGTCGATGTGCTGTCCTTCGCCGGTCCGGTCCCGGTGGCGCAGGGCGGCGAGGATCCCGATGGTCGCGTACATGCCGCACATGACATCGGCGATACCCACCCCAACCTTCATTGGACCGCCCTTTGGCGCCCCCGTGATGGACATGATCCCGCCGAACCCCTGTGCCATCAGGTCATACCCCGGCTGGTCCCGGTTCGGGCCAGTCTGCCCGAAGCCTGAGATGGAGCAATAGACGAGCGCGGGATGGGCCGCGCAGAGAGTTTCGTGATCCAGCCCGTATTTCTTCAGCCCCCCGGGTTTGAAATTCTCCACCACGACGTCGGCACGTCCCGCAAGGGCTCGCAGGGTCCGCTGGCCTTCCTCAGTCGCGATGTCGAGGGCGAGGGAGCGCTTGTTGCGGTTCGCGGCCATGAAATAGGCGGATAGATCGGTTCTGTTTCCCTCTGCATCTTTGGCATAGTGCGGACCCCAGGTGCGGGTGTCGTCGCCACCTGTATTGGGGTTTTCGACCTTGATGACCGTGGCACCCAGATCACCCAGCAATTGCGTACAGGTGGGACCGGCGAGGATGCGGCTGAGGTCGAGCACCACGAGGCCGTCAAGGGCCCCCTTAGAGGCGGCCATCGTAGGCCTCCGCGTCAATCTCAGCGGCGATGAGGGTGAAGCGATCCGCTTCCATCGCCTCCTTCAGGGCCTTCTCAAGCCCCGCCCGGTCGCGGACCGAAACGCCATTTCCGCCGAACGCGCGGCCCATCGCGGCATAGTCGTGTCGGCCGAAATCGACCCCCGCGGTCTTCAACTGCCGCTCGCGTTGTTTCTTCTCGATCAGGGCGAGCGAGCCATCGACGAAGACGAGGAAGATGACGGGGGTCTCAAGCTCGGCCGCTGTGGCCAGTTCACCGGCGACCATCAGGAATCCTGCATCGCCAGAAAAGGAGATCACGGGGCGGTCGGGGCTGGCCAGCTTCGCCCCGATGGCCATGGGAACGGCGCAGCCCATGGTGCAAAGTGCAGAGGACTGCATCAGCGCGCGCGGCGCATCGCAGGTCCACATCTGGCTGAGCAGGATACGGTGCGCCCCGCTATCGGCAGAGGCGAGGGTGCCCTGCGGCAGCACCCTGCGGCAGGTGTCCATCACCGCCGCCGGGCCCCAGTCTTCGTCCGTCGGAAAGGCGGTGGCCAAGGCCTCCTTGGCCTTCTCAACTTCACCACCCTGCCAGGTCCTCCGCCCCTCAATTCCTGCACCCAGAGCGGCCAAAGTGGCCCCGCTGTGAGCGATGAAATTCAGGCTCGCCTGATGCATGTAGTGGTGATTGGGCGCGGCGGTGATGTCGATCACGCGCTGCTGGTCCGGGTGCCAGACATTGCGCCAGCCGGGACGCATCTCAATCGGATCGTAGCCCACGCACAGGATCAGATCCGCCGCCTGAACGAAGGGCACCAGCGTCCGGTCGGCCAGCGGCGAGAGCCCCGCACCGCCGAGCGAGAGGGGATGATCCTCCGCCAGCATTCCCTTTGCCTTGTAGGTGGTGATGACCGGCACGTGGAATTGTTCTGTGAAGGTGCGGATTGCCCCTTCCGCGCCTTCGTTCATCGCGTCGGC
>JABDKA010000143.1 GCA_013002405.1 Sulfitobacter sp.
GTCCGAGGCAGGCACGATGCCCACCTTGTAGCCATCGGGGATACTGAGGATCTCGCGGGTGCCGTCAATTGCAGCCTTGAGCTTGGCCTTGCCAACGGCAGCGCGGTGCGAACGGCCAAGCGGCGCGTCGCTTAGGGTATCCAAAGAAAACGTGGGAGGCTTGGCACAAGGGCCGGACGAAAAACGCGGGTTTGCCGGCCGCGCGGCCGGGGTCTGAATGTCCATCTGACATATCCTTCCAGATACTTGCCCTTCGTTGGGGAAGGGTGTCCCACGGACGGACTTACGGGTCTGCGCGGGCTGGTGCAATCGGGAAAAGGAAACTAAACCGCCGCTGGCGCGCGATTTTGTGCCGCACCTGACGCCAATCGGAAACTTTGCCCATGTTCACCGTCATCCTGCTCTGTGCCCCCGATGCCAAGACCCTTGAGCCTGCGCTGGTCGAAAACCTGCGCAATGCCTGGGGCGGGGGCGATGCGCTCTGGCTTGCCCCGGATGAGTCGGCTGAATTCTCGCTTCCCGCCTTGCCGGGCAATTTCTGGGAGGTTTGGGAGAGCTGTCAGGCGATGGGCGTCGATCTGGTTGCGGTGCCCAGTGAGGGACGGCGCAAAGGCATGCTGCTGGCGGATATGGACAGCACCATGATCCAGCAGGAATGTATCGATGAACTGGCCGATGAGGCGGGCGTAGGTGCGCGTGTGAAGGACATCACCGCGCGGGCCATGAACGGAGAGCTGAATTTCGAAGAGGCCCTGCGCGAACGTGTGGGACTGCTCAAGGACCTTGATTCAGGCGTGATTGACCGGGTGCTCACCGAACGCATCACAATCATGCCCGGCGGCAGGGAGTTGGTTGCGACGATGAAGGCGCATGGTGCCCGTGCGGTCCTTGTGTCGGGCGGTTTTACCAACTTCACCGAAAGGGTCGCAGCACGGCTCGGTTTCGACGAGAACCGTGCCAATACCCTCGCAATAGAGAATGGCAAGTTGACCGGCGAAGTGGTCCCCCCGATCCTCGGCAAGCAGGCCAAGGTCGACGCCCTGGCCCAGATCACGGCGCGCGAAGGGCTGTCAGAGGCGGACGTGATCGCCGTTGGGGACGGGGCCAATGACCTTGGCATGTTGCATCGCGCAGGGCTTGGCGTGGCACTTCATGCCAAACCTGCCGTCGCGGCGCAGTGCGATGTGCGGATCAACTTCGGCGACCTGACTGCGTTGCTTTTCGTGCAGGGGTACGGACGGGTTGATTTTGTCCAGAAAATATAACGCTTTACTTAATTAACATTTATGTTAATGATAGATCCATGTCCCACATGGCCCGCACCTTTGCCGCCCTTGCCGACCCCACCCGCCTGGGCGTGGTGGAAAAGCTGATGCAGCAGGGCGAACTGCCCGCCGGTGATCTGGTGGCTGGCGCGGGCATGTCCGCCCCGGCTGTCTCGCGCCATCTTAGAGTATTGCGAGAGGCGGGCATGATCACCCAGCGGGCCGAGGGGACCAAACGCTATTACCGGGTCGCCCCCGAGGCGATGCGTGCGATTGCCGACTGGACGATCGCGCACCGTTCCTTTTGGCAGGCAAGCCTCGAACGACTGGATGCGGTTTTGACTGAGCAGAGGGATAAAAGTGATGGCTGAAATCACGCTTGAGAGGGAATTCGCCGTCACGCCAGAACGGCTTTTCCAGGCGCTGAGCCAAAGGGCTGAACTGGTCCGCTGGTGGGGCCATGATGGCTGGACCATTACGGATGAAACTATTGACTTCTCACGCCCTGGCTCCTGGTTCGCCGACATGCGCAGCGACGAGGGGAACCGCTACAAGCTTTCGGGTCAGGTCACTCATGTGCGGCCCCCGCAATCCATCGGGTTCACCTGGGCCTGGCACGACGAAGAAGATCGGCGCGGCCCCGAAAGCCACGTCACCTTTACCGTGTCCGAAAGCGGGGTTGGCGCACGTCTGATCGTCCATCATCAGGAACTGGCCACCGAGGATATCGCCGCACAGCACGCACGCGGCTGGGCCGGTCCGCTGGGCCGTCTGTCACGTCATTTGCACCAGGAGAACGAAACCACATAGGAGGAAAGACAATGCCTGATTTCATGTTGGCCTACCACGGCGGCAAGATGCCGGAGACCCCGGAGGAAGGCGCGCGCGCCATGGCCGCCTGGGAAGCCTGGTACAAAGACCTGGGTGACAGTGTCGTGCATCCGGGCAACCCCGTCGGAATGTCGAAAACAGTCAGTGCGGGCGGCGTGGAAGACAATGGCGGGGCGAACCCGCTGTCAGGTTTCACCATCCTGCGCGCCAATGACATCGAATCGGCCTGCAAGATGGCCGCAGCCTGCCCCATGGTCGCGGACGGCAGCGGCACAGCCGAAGTGGCGCCCATCGTCGAGATGTAAGAACGGATACCCGGCGCTGCGGGTCAGATCAGGCCCGCCGCCGGTCGCATCACGCCCGTCACCTGGTCCATCCGGTTCAGAATCGGCCCATTCATGCGCTTCAGGGTCGCCGGATGGTGCGGATTCAGCACACCCAGCCGCACCAGCAGTGCCGCAATCGCACATTCGGCCGCGCGGGTTGTCCCGCAGGCGGCCTTCAGCGCGATACCCATCCGCTGTTCGGGCAGGATGGCGATGAAATATCCCTCCGCCCCGGTCTTCAACGCAACCTTGCCTTCCATGGCGCGCATCAATTCGGTGCAGGCGCGGCCCTCGCCCGCCACCAGGTCAGGATGTAACCGCATCGCCTGATGCAGCCGCGCTTCGGGGGACTCGTCGGGGGCAGCAGCGAAATGGGCCATGGCGCGGGCCATGCCGTGCAGGCTGCTGGCGTAGTTGGGGGCGGAACAGCCGTCGATGCCGTAGCCGGGTGAGGTTTCTCCCGTGACTTCCTCAAAAGCCGCGAGGCAACCGCGCTGTACCGGATGGTCGGGCTCCACATACTCCGGCCCCGCGCCCAGGTGCTGTGCCATGGTCAGGAAACCGGCGTGCTTGCCCGAACAGTTATTATGCACCCGGCAGGGTTTCTCATAGGCGCGGATAAGGGCCTCGTGCGCTTCCCGGTCATCGGGGTCCTGCGGGCCGCAGCGGAAATCCTTGTCTCCAAGACCCATCCCCGTCATCCAGGCCTTCACCCGGTCCGTATGGATCGCCGCCCCATTGTGTGACGCGCAAGCAAGGGCAAGCTGCTCCGTCCCGAGGCCCGCCGCATCCGCCGCACCAGAGCGGACCAGCGGCAAGGCCTGGATCATCTTGGAAGAGGACCGGGGCAGCACCACCTTCTCCGGATCGCCCCAGCTCTCCACGATCTGGCCCGTCTCATCGCAGATAACCGCATGCCCGGAATGCACGCTTTCCAGGAACTCTCCACGCCAGATTTCGGCAAAAGGGGCGGCTTGGGTCATTCTGAGGTCTCCTTCCAGCGTCGAACGCTTCACATTCTCGCGGGGATTGAGCAAAAACCTGCCAATCAGGGTTTCGTCTGTCGCCTGCTTGACGTTAGTATGCTCTTTGTCAAAAAGATAACAGGCACTTGGCACAAAGAGGGAACGAATCCCGCCGATGAGGTCTGAGAGCATTGAGGTCAAGGACAGCTGGAGGCTGTAGAAATGGCAATTGGTAAGACGTTTGGAGTCGTCATGGGGCTTGCCACTCTGGTGGCGACAGGCGCCATGGCACAGGAGCAAAGCACGAACCGGGTCGCGGCCAAAACCGACTGGAGTGTCTTTGTGGAAGACAATCCGACCGAGTGTTGGAGCGTGTCGACTCCCAAGGAAACCGTGAACTCCCGCGACGGGCGCGTGGTGGCCGTGAACAGGGGTCAGACCCTGCTGATGGTCTTTTACCGGCCCTCAGCCGGAGCCAAGGGGCAGGTGGCCTTTACGGGCGGCTATCCTTTTGCGTCCGGTTCCACCGTGACGATGAATATCTCGGGCAATTCCTTTGAGCTGTTCACCGAAGGCGAATGGGCCTGGCCTGCCACGGTGGAGGATGATGCCAAGATCATCACCGCGATGAAGCGTGGCGCTGATGCGGTTGTGTCCGGCCGTTCGGGTCGGGGTACGAGCACCAAGGATACCTTTTCTCTCTTGGGCTTCACCGCAGCCGTGGAAGACGCGGCCAAACGTTGCGGCAGCTGAGACCGACCGGGCCTCTGCCGTCGCGCTGTGGGCGCACCTTTTGATTCCTGGCGCAAAGTCTATATGAAGGCGAACAGTCTTAAGCCTCGAGTCGTCCCATGTCCGCCACCGCGCCCATCACCCAAGACGTTCACACCATTCCGCGCAAGCTGCCGGAGGGGCCGATCAACCTTGTCGGTCTCACCCGCGATGCGATGCGCGAGGTGCTCATCGCTCACGGAACCCCGGAAAAGCAGGCCAAGATGCGCGTGGGCCAGATCTGGCAGTGGATCTACCAGTGGGGCAAGCGCGATTTTGCTGAAATGACGAACCTGGCCAAGGCCTACCGTGCCGATCTGGCCGAAAAGTTCGTCATCGAAGTGCCCGAGGTGGTCACGCGGCAAGTCTCCGAGGATGGCACGCGCAAGTATCTTGTGCGTATCGCGGGCGGGCACGAGGTTGAGATTGTCTATATTCCCGAGGAAGGACGCGGCACGCTCTGTGTCTCTTCCCAGGTGGGCTGCACGCTGACCTGCTCCTTCTGCCACACCGGTACGCAGAAACTGGTGCGCAACCTGACGGCCGCTGAGATCATTGGCCAGGTCATGGTGGTGCGCGACGATCTGGACGAATGGCCCGAAATTGGTGCGCCCAAGGATGAGACGCGCCTGCTGTCCAACATCGTCCTGATGGGCATGGGAGAGCCGCTTTATAATTTTGAGAACGTGCGCGACGCGATGAAGATCGCCATGGATGCCGAAGGGATCCAGCTTTCGCGCCGCCGCATCACCCTTTCCACCTCTGGCGTCGTGCCGGAGATTGCCCGGACGGCCCAGGAAATTGGCTGTCAGCTTGCCGTTTCCTTCCACGCCACCACGGATGAGGTGCGCGACAGGCTGGTGCCCATCAACAAACGTTGGAACATTGAGACCCTTCTGGCGGCCCTGCGGGAGTATCCGAAGGTCTCCAACTCCGAACGGATTACTTTTGAGTACGTGATGCTGGACGGGGTGAACGACAGTGATGAAGACGCGCGTCGGCTGATCAAGCTGATTGAGGGCATTCCGGCCAAGATCAACCTCATTCCCTTCAATGAATGGCCCGGCGCGCCTTACAAGCGGTCCTCCAACAACCGGATCCGGCGCTTTGCGGACATCATCTACAAGGCAGGCTATGCCTCTCCCATCCGCACCCCGCGTGGCGAGGACATCATGGCCGCCTGCGGTCAGCTCAAATCCGCAACCGAAAGGGCCCGCAAGTCGCGCCGTCAGATCGAGGCCGAAGCGGGCCTTGGCGGCTGAGTGAGCCCGCCGGTTTATCGGGTGGCAGCAGACCTGCCCGGCAGTCTCTGGATCATGCCCCACCCGCCTGCGGATGATTTGCCCGGCGCGATTTCAGCCTACGCCACAGAGGGCATTGAGCATATCATTTCCCTGTTGGAAGCTGAGGAGGCCCGCGCCCTTGGCCTGTCGCGGGAAGAGATGCTTTGCAGTGCCCGCGGCATTACCTTTCAGTCACACCCGATCCCGGACTTCGCCCTGCCGCAGGAACCTGCCTTCGGTGCGTTGATTTGGTCGCTCAGCAACGCGCTCAGCGCAGGTGAAGCAATTGCGGTTCACTGCCGCGCTGGCGTCGGCCGGTCAGGGATGGTGGCGGCCTGCACGTTGATCGCGCGCGGCTTATCGGGGGAGACGGCGCTGCAACGGGTCAGCGAGGCGCGCGGCGTTTCGGTTCCCGACACAGTGGCGCAAAGGGACTTCGTGCTGAATTTCTCGCCTCACCCCAATTAAGGCACAGCGCAGCCCCGGATCTGATCCGGGGTCTCCCGCCACAGGGCTTTCGCCAAAGCCGTAGAGGTCCGGGCGCCATGGCCGAATTCGTGTCATATATATTTCAAGCCGTACCAGAAATGACCCCGCTGCCGCCCCATTTCCGCAGAATTCCTGCCCAATTCCCCTCGCAGATTGTTTCCACATCACACCAACAGGAGACATCCCATGTCTGTCATGTTCCACAAAGACCCCTTCATCACCGCGCAGGTGATTGACCTTGTCCTGAAAGAGCGGGCCTCCTGCCTCTCCAACCGGGAATGGAAGCACCGTCTGGCGGGCTACGGCTATGCCATCAAGGATACGGACCAGGGCCAGGTCGTCGAGACCCTGCCGCACCACGTCGAAGTGGGTGTCCTGCCTGAAGAAGCCACCGCCTGAGGCAGACCTCTACCGACCTGGAAGGCTCTCCCTCGCAGTAGTTGTCTCCCAGTTCTCGATCAGATCCACCGCTTCCTCGGCGGTTTCGACAAAGCGAAACAGGTCCAGATCCTCTTCCGAGATCGTGCCGGCATCGGCCAGCGCCTCCCAGTTGATGATCCGCTCCCAGAATTCCCTGCCGAACAGCAGGAAGGGCACCCGCTGCATCCGCCCCGTCTGGATCAGCGTGAGAGACTCGAACATCTCATCCATGGTGCCAAAGCCCCCCGGAAAGATGCAGATCGCCTTGGCGCGCATCAGGAAATGCATCTTGCGGACGGCAAAATAGTGGAAGTTGAAGCACAGCTCCGGCGTGACATACTCATTCGGCGCCTGTTCGTGCGGCAGCACCACGTTCAGCCCGATGGACCGTCCGCCCGCTTCCATCGCGCCCCGGTTGCCCGCCTCCATCACACCGGGCCCGCCCCCGGTGACGACAACGTCCTCCTGACCACCGTTCAACATTGATTTCTCGGTTATCAGACGTGCAAATTCGCGGCTCTGATCGTAGAACCGTGACAGCTCCGCCAGGGTCTTGGTCCGGGCGGTATCCTTCTTTGAGGGCTCGGGGATACGCGCGCCGCCGAAGAAGACGATGGTTGATTTGATCCCCTGCTCATCCAGCAACATCTCGGGCTTGAGCAGTTCCAGTTGCAGGCGCACTGGGCGCAGCTCCTCGCGGCAGAGGAAATCCTCATCCGAAAAGGCCAGACGGTAGGCCGGTGCGCGGGACTGGGGCGTATCGGGCACCGCATCGGCCACGGTCCTGTCGGAATAGGCGTGGCGCAACGGATGGCGGCGGTTGTCGTCTTTCATGGTACTCTCCAATACTGGCGTTGCGGCGAAGGTGGCGCGGATATCCGCGACTTGCAATGGCACAGACGTTGACCGACCGCGATTGGGCCCGCAGACTGCAAAGGTAAGGGAGAATGCCATGCTGCTTCAGTCACAGGTTTGCGATTTCGGTTGGCCCGCGCCGGATTTCAGGCTTTCCACACCTGATGGGACGGAACACACCCGCAGCAGCGTCATGGGCCCGCGGGGCATGCTGATCGCCTTCATCTGCAACCACTGTCCTTACGTGATCGCCCTGATTGACCGGCTGGCCGAAGATATGAAGGCGCTTGAGGCTGAGGGGATTGGTTGCGCGGCCATCATGTCCAACGACTACGCCGCCTATCCTGCCGATGCCCCCGCGCGCATGACCGATTTCGTTAAGGTGCACGGCCTGAGCGTCCCGTATCTGGTCGACGAAGACCAATCGGTCGCACGCGCCTTTGGCGCCGTCTGCACACCTGACTTTTTCGGGTTCGACGCGCAGGGCGGGCTGCAGTACCGCGGACGGCTGGATGACAAGGGCATGCGAGATGATCCAGCGGACCGGGTGCCAGAACTGCTTAACGCCATGCGGCAGGTGGCCGAAACAGGGCAGGGGCCAAGCGAACAGACCCCCTCAATGGGCTGTTCGCTCAAATGGCGCTGAGCGATTGCGCGCCGCGTCGCTGATCGGTATAGCGCGGCAAAGTGCAACCCGCGCAAGGAGCCGCTCTCATGTCCAATGCCCAACTCGAAACTGCCATCGAATCCGCCTGGGACACCCGCGACAAGATCACCCCACAAACAACGGGTGAGACGCGCGAGGCGATCGAGGACACGCTGAACGCATTGGACTCGGGCAAGCTGCGCGTGGCCGAACGGCAGGAGGACGGCACCTGGCACGTCAACCAGTGGGCCAAGAAGGCCGTGCTGCTGGGGTTCCGCATCAAGGACATGGAACATCAGGAAGGCGGGCCGCAGGGCGGCGGATGGTGGGACAAGGTCGATAGCAAGTTCGTCGGATGGGGCGACAACCAGTGGAAAGAGGCGGGCTTCCGTGCCGTGCCCAACTGTGTCGTGCGCCGCTCTGCCTACATCGCGCCGGGTGTGGTGCTGATGCCCTCCTTCGTGAACATCGGCGCCTACGTGGACAGCGGCACCATGGTGGACACCTGGGCCACCGTCGGATCCTGCGCGCAGATCGGCAAGAATGTGCACCTCTCGGGCGGCGTCGGCATCGGCGGCGTGCTGGAACCCATGCAGGCGGGCCCGACGATCATCGAGGACAACTGCTTCATCGGCGCGCGCTCCGAAGTGGTCGAAGGCTGCATCGTGCGCGAAGGCTCCGTCCTTGGCATGGGCGTCTTTATCGGTCAGTCGACCAAGATCGTGGATCGGGACACGGGCGAGGTGATGTACGGCGAAGTGCCCTCGGGTTCGGTTGTCGTGGCAGGCACCATGCCGTCGAAGAACAACGTCAACCTCTACTGTGCGGTGATCGTGAAGCGCGTGGATGAACGGACCCGGTCCAAGACCTCCATCAACGAACTTCTGCGCGACTAAGGGAACTGCCGGGTCTCAAACGGGGTTTCGCCCCTATGTTCGAGGCTCTCTCCCTTCCGGTACTGCTTATCGCTTTCGCAATCGCCGGGGCGGTTGTGGTCATGGCCTCGATCAGGGCCACGAAACTGGCGGACATCATCGCCGACCGGACCCGCATGGGCGAGGCGCTTGCGGGTGGTCTGATCCTTGGCGGCGCCACCTCCCTTGCCGGGGTTGTGGTATCGGTCAACGCGGCCCTGTCGGGCGATGCAAGCTTTGCCTTTTCGAACGCCGTTGGCGGGATTGCCGCGCAGACCGTCTTTCTGGCCCTGGCCGACCGTCTGCACCGGGGCGCAAACCTTGAACATGCCGCGGCAGAGCCTGCGAACCTTTTTCAGGCGGTGATGCTGATCGTCCTTCTCAGCCTGCCCATCGCGGCCATGTCCGGGCCTGACGTTACCTACATGGGCGTTCATCCGGTCTCTGTCGTGCTCTTTCTGGCCTATCTCTCCGGCGTGGTTCTTTCTGCGCGGGTAAGCGAAAGCCCGATGTGGAAACCGGTTGAGACGGCCCAGACCCGCCGGGATGAACCCGAAGATGCCGATGAAGCCAACCGCAGCGCCCTGCGTCCGGCCCTTGCCTTTGCCATGCTGGTGGTCCTGATGGGCGCGGGCGGCTGGGTCATCGCCCAGGTTGGCGGTACCTTCATCACCCGTTTCGGCCTGGCCTCGAGCCTTGTGGGTTCCCTGATCACCGCTGTGGTCACCTCCCTGCCGGAGCTGGTCACAACGCTTGTCGCCGTACGGCGCGGCGCTTTGCAACTGGCCGTGGGCGGGATTATCGGGGGCAACACCTTCGACACCCTGTTCCTGGTGATCTCGGACGTCGCTTACCGTGACGGGTCGCTTTATCACGCGGTCGGCACGACCGATCTTTACTGGCTGGCGACGGGCCTGCTGATGACGGCCATTCTGCTGGGCGGCCTTATTCTGCGACAGCGGGAAGGGCCCGCGCGCATCGGTATCGAAAGCTTGCTTCTCATGATCGTTTACGCAACTGCGGTGGCGGTCGAGGTTTTGGCCTGAGAAATCCGTCCTGATGGCAGGCACCGTGCCGTCGAAAGGCAGATTGAACCACTTGCGTGCGGTGATCGCGGATTGCCCGAATGGGCGAAACCTGTCGAGTGGCCAAGCGCCCTTTCCAAAAGGGCCGGGCACTCATTCGTGCTTCGCGGCGGAACCATCCGGCCTCTTCGTCCGTTGCTGTAGCAGCAATATCTTAACAAATAGGGGACACCTCATGTCTGGACTTGGCTGGTTTGCAGCACTCATCGTCGGTGGTCTGGCCGGATGGATCGCGGAAAAAATCATGAAGGAGAAACATGGCCTGCTTCTCAACATCTTCATGGGCATCGTTGGTGCAATGCTGTTCAACGCCATTTTGGTGTTTGTCTTCGGTTCGACCCTTGGTGGCTGGATCGGACAGCTTTTCGTTGGGGTCGTGGGGGCCTGCATTCTGATCGCGGCGCTCAACCGGTTCGGTCGCGGCAAAGCCTGAGGCTTTCAAAAGCAATGTGAATTCGCTAGGGCTGCCCCGAAGGTTGCGAGGTGGCCCTTTCCATGTCTGATCCAAAGAAGAAAAAGAAGTCCCGCCAGCAGGTCTATACCCTGTTGGTCGAAGTGGGCCGCAAGGAGGGCGACGGCCTGCCCGCCAAGGCGACAGGCGCTGCCCTGATGTGCTTTGCCTCCGGCGTGGATGAGGCAGAAGCCGTGCGCGAGACGGTCGCGATCCTCAAGCAGGCGGATACCAATCCGCTGGACGTCACCGGCTATGGCACCCTGGCTGAACGAGAGGCTGAAGGGCATGAGATCGACGATGAAGAGCGGGCGCTGATGCAGCGGGCGCTGGACGAAAACGCCGTCATCGTCGCCCAGATGACACCGTTTTTTGACAAGGACGACGCAGCGGACAGCTGAACCGGCTCAGGGCCAGATCGTATTGGCGTCACGCAGGTGCATGGGCATCCAGTTCAGATCAAGCTCGGGACACGAACGGGCCAGCCCGGCGTAGGGCGGTGGCCAGTTGCGGTCCTGTTTGGTCTGGTTGCAGCCGTAGGTTTTCTTACCGATTGAGGCACAAAGGATTATCGCATTCTGCCAGATGTTGGATTGTTGTCTTGTGCCGCGAAACTGCTTGTCCGGCACAAGATGGTCGATCTGAAAATAAGGGCTGCGATCTGTATGGCAGAATTTGCAATTCTCGCAGTAGTAGACCCGTCCCGCCAGACGATCGGCCTGGTGCGCCTCAACGATCTCGACGCCGCTGACCCCTCTGATCAGCTGGCGCGCGTTCCATTTGAAGATCTCGTCTCGCAGTGCCGGGTCTTTGAATTCCTGTCTGGCCATGATGACGGCCTTTCCAAGGGTTTCTCCAAGCCCGCATCATAGCATAAATGGTCGCCCTTTTCAGGGGGAGTTCAGGCTGCGCGGCTTCTCGCCAGATGAATGGCGTCGTACCAGCGCAGCACCTGATAGGCGGGCTGGGCGTGTTCGGGCAGATGGGCCCTTTCGAAGTCACTCAGAAGGCTCGCGTTAAGCAACTGCCCGTCCCGCCGAATCCGCCCGATAAAAAGGCTTTCCACCGCCGTTCCTGCCGCCAGCAGCGTTTCGTGCCGGGGCAGAAGGAGCTGGCTGTAGCTGATCACGGGCCCGCAGGGCTCCCACCGGGCGGCGAAGTCGTTTACCAGATGGCGTGCCGCCACCAGCACCGCTTCCTTGCTGAAAAGGTATTCCACTTCGGGCCCGTCAATCATCAGCATCTGGTCGGGGGCAACGATGATGTCCTGCTGCAGCCCGAAATAGGGCGCGCGCATCCGAATGGGTCGGTAACTGCCCCGGGCGGGCACCCTCCGTTCAACGCTCTGGAGGACAGGCACGACATCGCCCCTCTGCGTCAGCACTGTGTCCCCGCGTTGCAGGTCCCCCACGGCACGATATCCGCGCGGCGTGGCCAGGGGCACATCCGCCAGAAGGCTTGGCATCGGTCCGATGGGTTCGATCTCATCCGACAGGGCGGCAAAAACCATGTCTTGGGAAAAGGTGTGCCCGTTGCGCCCCAGCATCAAGTCCCGGATATCGTCGAGAGAGAGGGGGTTGGGATCCTCCACAAAGACAGAGATGACGGCAGTCTCCTCGGGCATTTCCAGGGTCATGCGGCCCCATTTGGCGATGCTGTCCCAGGAATAGGTAATGCGCACCACGTCGGTGCGCCCGGCCTCCTTATGCTCGATCGCGGCATGGCGGATTGCGTCACCCTGCACCTGCACCATCGCGATGCCCCCGCCGGGGATGGCCTGAAAGGTCAGGCTGCGCAGCCAGGGATAGGTCGTCTTGTAGCCAAAGAGAAGCTGCGGCCGCCCATCCGGAGAGAGTCGCGTCTCAAACAGGAGCGATCCGCGCGTCAGCAGGCTGCGCGGGCTGTCCTCGATCTGCGGCCCATCCCTTTTGTCGAGTCCGAGTCCCCGCAGCGAAAACCGCCGGTCATTGTGATCGCAAAGCGCCAGCCAGGTCATCTTAGGCCGCCCGCGAGGCGCGCCAGAGGTCCGCCTCGTACCGTTTCAGCATCCTTCGGGCGGCGGGGGAGTAGCCAAGGCCCGTATCGGGATCGATTTCGGGGAAGATGGCGCAGATCTCTTCGACGATGTCGCGCTCAAAGCTTTTGGTGGTTTCCGGACCGGGCAGGAAGCTTTCAGTGGGCAGCCCTTGGGAGTAGACGACCTGATGACGGTCAAAGAGCAGATGCACGTAGGTGACACGCCCCCCCTCGCGACGGGTGACGGAACGGTCATTCACCAGATCACGGGCGGCCACAAGGACTTCGGCCTCGCCGAACAGCAGCTCTGCCAGATTGTCCCGGATCAGCACCCTATGCAGGGGAGAGACCAGCAGATCGCGGTGTGTGCCGAAGGTGTTCGCCCGGATGCGAACGGGGGCAAAGCTGCCCTCGGCCGCCACCTCCCGACGTCCGATCCAGCGTAACGGTTGGGGGCCGTCGTCCTCCGTCAGGATCAGATCACCGGGCAGAAGCGTTTCAACTGCCCGCTCCCCGTCGGGCGTTGCGATCATCGTCCCCGCGACAAAGCAGGGGATCGAGGTGGCGTTGACGAAACCCGTGTCGTCGTTGATCCCATCACTGATGGAATAGTTGAAGTTGAAGTCTTCCTGGTCTCCATCGCCCACAATGGTGATGGTGCCATCGGCGTTAAGCTGAACCGTCTGCCCTGACGGCAGGTTGACGATGTCCCCGGCTGTGACCGGCACATTGTTGATGTGTGTAATGCTAAGCGTGCCGATGCCGTTGGCTTCGTCGTTGGCAAGTACGTCGATGGTTTGAGAGCCGTTAGGATCTACGTTCACGCTGTCCGCGTGCGCGATCACGCTGGTCTGAACCGAGTCTGCTGCGATCAGCAGGTTCGAATCGTAACTGCTGTCGGCCACGTCCGCGATGGCAATGCGGAGGGAATTCACCTCTCCCGGATTGACGTTCATGGTGAGCGTCATGGTCAGCGTGAAGCCGTCCATTTCGGTGTTGTAGTCACTGTTGGCGTTGTCGACGTAGAGGTTTTCGTTGGTGTTGCTGTTGATGTTGCCGGGGTCGGTGTCACCATCGCCGATGGCCATCGGCACGAGCGTTCCATTGACCCAGACGCCGACGAAGTCCTGATAGATGGAATTGATGAATTCGGGATATTCTTCCGAGGCGAAGACGAACTTCATCGTCATGGTGCCGTTGATCGGGATGAAATCGATATCCAGCGTGGCGGCATCGAAGGTGGAGGTCCCCGCGATAGCGTTGTAGGTCGGATCGTTGTCCGTGCCCGAGGTATCCGTCGATGTGTCTGCGTTTTGGTTAGCTTGACCGTTTCGGTTGGTGATATCTTCAGCGTTGCCGGTGGATAGGATCACACCGCGATCGCTTGGGGTCAGATCCGGGGCGCGATTGTCCCCGTTTCGGTAAATGCCTGCGCTGTCGTTGTCACCTGTATAGGTGGCACCGACGACGACGGTGCCGTCGCCGAAGATCTCCTGCGCCATGGCAAGCGCACTGGTGCCTTCCTGGACCGTATCGACCGGAAGCGTTCTACCACGAACCATTTAACTGCCTCATCGCCTTGAGACAGAACCTAACAGCAGTACACGGTCGGCCCCCGTGCGGGTGGAGGGGATGCAGGACGGGCCCGATTTTTCGGTGCTCTGCCTACGGAAACTGCTGCGATGCCCTGCCTCGGGTCATATTATTGACACAGTCTTAGCACGGCGATTCACAAACTGTTAAGCATTTCCTGCCTCAAACCGCTTGGCAAAGCGGTTTCGAGGTCACAAAAGGAGGGCGCTGACCCCCTCCCCATTTTTAAGGAGCGCTCGATGCCGCCAGTGGACCCTATTGAATTGACCGCAAGATTGGTGCGCTGCGCCTCTGTCACGCCCGCGAATGAAGGCGCGCTGGAGATCCTGGAAGAGGTGCTGACAGAGGCCGGGTTTGACTGTGCCTGGGCGGACCGGGGCGGTATCCGCAACCTTTTTGCCCGCTGGGGCAAGAAGGGCAACGGCAAGGCCTTCGGATTCAACGGCCACACGGATGTGGTGCCCATCGGGAAGGAAGGCGACTGGTCCATGCCGCCCTTCGGCGCCGAGATCCGGGATGGCGTCATGTACGGACGCGGCACGACTGACATGAAGTCGGGCGTTGCCGCCTTCGCCGCCGCCGCTGTGGACTTCGTGCGCGATGCGCCGCCCGACGGATCGGTGATCCTGGCCATCACCGGGGATGAGGAGGGCGATGCGGTGGATGGCACGACGGCGTTGCTGGAGTACATGGCGCAGAACGGCGAGCGGATGGACGTCTGTCTGGTAGGTGAGCCGACCTGCCCCGAACGCATGGGTGAGATGATCAAGATCGGGCGGCGCGGCTCCATGACCGCCTGGTTTGAGGTGATCGGCACGCAGGGTCATTCCGCCTATCCCCACCGCGCAAACAACCCACTGCCCGCGATGGTACGGCTGATGGACCGGCTGGCCTCGCATCAGTTGGACGCAGGCACGGAACACTTCGATCCCTCGACCCTTGCGGTGGTCACTATCGATACCGGCAATCCGGCGAACAACGTGATCCCCCGCGCCTGTACCTCGGCGGTGAACATAAGGTTCAACGACACCCATTCCGGGGCCAGTCTGACGGAATGGCTGGAAGCGGAGGTCGGAAAGGTGCGAGACGAATTCGGCGTACAGATCGACATGCGGGTCAAAATTTCGGGCGAAAGTTTCATCACGCCGCCGGGGCCCCTTTCTGATCTGGTCGCCAGCGCAGTGGAGGCGGAGACGGGGGTGAAACCGGTCCTGTCGACCACTGGCGGCACCTCGGACGCGCGTTTTGTCAAGGCGCACTGCCCGGTGGTGGAGTTCGGGCTGGTCGGCCAATCCATGCACCAGGTGGATGAACATGTAAGGGTCGCGCATATCGAACAGCTCAAGGCGATCTACGGGCGCATCCTGCGGGACTACTTTGCATGAGCGTGACGGTTGCCCGGACGGATGATCTGGCAACCTGTCTGGCGGTGCGTCGGGTGGTCTTCATGGAAGAGCAGGGCGTGAGCGAGGCGGATGAGCTTGATGGGCTGGACCCTGAATGCCTGCATTTGGTGGCCCGCGACGGGGCTGAGGCCGTGGGCACCGCGCGCATCCTATTCGAGGGGGATACAGCCAAGATCGGGCGGGTCTGTGTTTTGCAATCCCATCGTGGCACCGGTCTGGGTGCAGAACTGATCAAGGCGGCCCTGGCTGCGGCAGTGGGGAAGGCCAGCCGCGCGAAACTGGGCGCGCAGCTGAACGCCCTGGGGTTTTACGAAAAGCTTGGCTTTGAAGTGGTCGGCCCGGTCTATGATGACGCGGGCATTCCGCACCGCGATATGGTCCGCGATCTGTGAAGCCTACCGTGATCCTGATGGTCAAGGAACCGCGCCCGGGCCGGGTCAAGACGCGGTTGGGGCGGGATATCGGGATGGTGCCTGCGGCCTGGTGGTTCCGGCACCAGATGTGCGATTTGATCCGGCGTCTTCAGGACCCGCGTTGGCAATTGGTCCTGGCCGTGTCGCCGGATCGCGCGGGCCTGAAAAGCCGGGTCTGGCCCGCGCACCTGCCGCGCTGGGCGCAGGGGTCCGGTGATCTGGGTGACCGCATGGCGCGGATGCTGCGGCAAGCCGGGAATGGTCCGGCCTGCGTCATCGGGGCGGATATTCCAGACATACGCCCGCACCATATTGCGACCTCCTTTGGAGCACTCGGGCGTCACGATGCGGTCTTTGGCCCGGCGCCGGACGGAGGTTATTGGCTTATCGGTCTCAAGCACCCCCTGCGCCAGCCAGCTGGTTTTCTTGGCGGTGTGCGCTGGTCCACGGAACATGCGCTGGCCGATACCATTGCGACCCTTCCCGGTTACCGGATCGCGCAGGTGGCCACCCTGCAGGACGTCGACCGGGCCGACGATTTGCCATGACGAAGGATGGGTTGCGTGCTACCTCCCCAATTATGAGCAAGATCCCTACGAAATCCGAGATCCTTGAGTGGATCGAACAGAACCCGACCCTGACCGCCAAGCGCGACATTGCCAAGGCTTTCGGCATCAAGGGGGCCGCGCGGATCGACCTCAAGCGTGTTCTGAAAGAGCTTGAGGAAGAGGGCCACCTGGAGAAGCGCAAGCGCAGCTACCAGGACCCGGACCGTCTGCCGCCGGTATCGGTGCTGCTGGTGTCCGAGGTGGATCGCGACGGCGATCTTTTTGCCAAGCCGATGGAGTGGCAGGGCCAGGGGGTTGAGCCGCGCGTTCTGGTCATTCCGCGCGCCTCTGACCCTGCGCTGGGCGAAGGCGACCGCATCCTCGCGCGGCTGACGCTGGTGAAGGGCGAAGACCACCATTACGAGGCGCGGCTGATCCGGCGCATTGGGACCAACCCAAAACGCGTGATGGGCATTTTCCGCAAACGGACCGAAGGCGGGCGGATCGTGCCCATCGACAAGGGCGCTGACCGGGAATGGATCGTGGCCGAAAAGGACCGGCACGGGGCCAAGGACGGTGAGCTGGTCGAGGCGGAACAGGCGGGCCCCAAGGGCCGCATGGGCCTGCCCAAGGCACGCATTGTGGAACGGCTGGGCGATCCATCCGCACCCAAGGCCGTTTCGCTCATCGCCATCCACCAGCACGGCATTCCGGATCACTTCCCCGATGAGGTGATTGCCGAGGCCGACGCGGCAAAGCCCGTTGGGCTGAAGGGCCGTGAGGACCTGCGCGATGTGCCGCTGATTACAATCGACCCGTCGGATGCGCGGGACCACGACGATGCCTGTTTCGCGCAGGCCGATGAGGACCCCAAGAACGAAGGGGGTCACATCCTGTGGGTCGCGATTGCCGATGTGGCGGCCTATGTCACGCCCGGCTCCGCGCTGGACCGGGCGGCGCGCAATCGTGGCAATTCCACCTACTTTCCTGACCGGGTGGTGCCCATGTTGCCGGACCGCCTGTCGGGCGACCTCTGTTCCCTGCACGAAGGCGTGCCGCGCGCCTGTATCGCGGTGCGGATGCAACTGGATGCGAAGGGCAACAAGCTGTCGCACAGCTTTCACCGCGGATTGATGCGATCACCAGCGTCGCTCAACTATGATGAAGTGCAGGCAGCGATTGACGGGCAGCCGAATGAGCGCACCGCGGACCTGTTGGAGCCTGTGCTGAAGCCGCTTTATGCCGCCTACGAGGCGCTCCGGACAGCGCGGGCGGTGCGGCAACCGCTGGATCTGGATCTGCCGGAGCGGCGGATTGAGCTGGATGAGGACGGCACGGTCCGGTCGGTCAATTTCAAGGATCGTCTGGATGCCCACCGCCTGATTGAGGAGTTCATGGTGCTGGCCAACGTCGCCGCTGCCGAAACGCTGCTGAAGAAGAAAACCCCGCTTCTTTTCCGCGTGCACGAAGAGCCGAACCCGGAAAAATTGAAAAGCCTGCGTGAAACGGCGGAAGCGGCTGGCTTCAAGTTGTCCAAAGGGCAGGTCCTGCAGACCGCCCATCTAAACCGGCTGCTGCACGATGCGGCAGGGACGGAAGAGGCGGAGTTGATCAACATCTCCACCCTAAGGTCGATGACCCAGGCCTACTATGCGCCGCAGCATATCGGGCACTTTGGCCTGGCCCTGCGATCCTACGCGCATTTCACGTCTCCCATCCGGCGCTATTCGGACCTGATCGTGCACCGGGCGCTGATCACGGCCCACGGTTGGGGCAAGGACGGGCTGAGCTCCGAGGACATCGAGACGCTGGAGCAGACCGGCGAGCATATCTCGGACACCGAGCGCCGCTCGATGATGGCGGAGCGGGATACGACGGACCGTTACCTTGCCTCTTACCTTTCGGAACGGGTGGGCAATGAGCTGACGGGCCGGGTCAGCGGTATTGCCCGTTTCGGGGCTTTCGTGAAGCTGGATGAGACGGGGGCCGACGGGCTTTTGCCGATGCGGGCGCTGGGGCGGGAATATTTCCACTACGATGCAGAGGCGCAGACATTGATGGGCTCCGACACGGGCCTGCTGATTGGGCTGGGCCAGCGCGTGAAGGTGCGGCTGGGCGAAGTGACGCCGGTCACGGGCGGCATCGCGCTTGAACTTTTGGAGATTGAAGATCAGCAGGTGGCGCAACCGCGCAGGGGTGGGTCGGGCAAGCGCCCGCCCAGGGGCAAGGCCACCAAGGCGCGGCGCAAGAAGGACAAGATCAAGCGCAAAGTTTCACGTTCTCGTCGTTGACGGGGGTACCCATCGTCGCCTCCGCCCGGTCGATGTAGGCGGTAAGCATCTCATCATCCGAAATCCGCTGACGCAGGAGGGTGTCGCCCGGCGTGGCGCGCATCGCGGCCAGCATCGCCGCGACGGAAGCATCGGCGGCCGTTGGCCTGTCTCCGAATAGGAACTTGCCCTGCCAGAGCCGCGTGGTGATGGCGGCAAGGTCCGGTTCAACTCTTTCGAGCCGTTCAGCCGGGCTCAGTCGGCCAAGGCCCTGAAAGTTGGCCCCCGCAATGACCGACCGGCGCAACCTGTTCGTGACAAGGCCGCGCAGGGGTTTCGGAATGAGCGCGAAATAGGTGTCCCGAACTGTGGGCCAGACCCGGTCATCGCCCCAGCGGTCCAGCACGATGTGGAAATAGAGATGCTCCTCGGCCATGCGAATGAAGGCGCGGGAGGTGGCACGGTCCATCTTTGAAAGGCCATGATCGAAATCGGTCCCTTGCTCCTCCAGATAGGCGCGTATGTTGTCACTGTCGGCGATCAGCCGGTTGCCGACGCGGATGACCGGCAGCTTGCCCTTCGGCATCTTGCGCGGGTCGGCAGTGTCCTCGCGTTGCCAAGGCTGGCCCGAGAGGTTCAGAAGCCACATTGCCTTGACGCAAAAGGGGCTGCCGGCGGGTTGGCCGAAGGCGGGGTTGTAGGTGATAAGCGTGATCATCGGGGTCTCCTTTACATTGCCTTTTTAACACCAGATCCTGTCAATTCCTGTCAGGACGGGGTAGCCTGCGCCATGACCCGCACGCACCGTCTGTTCCAGCTGATGACCAGCCTGCGCCGTCTGCCTGCGCCTGTGAGGGCGGTGGATCTGGCGGAGGAAATGGATGTCTCCCTCCGCACGATCTACCGCGATATTGATGCGCTGCGCGGCTTGGGGGCCGTGATCGATGGGGAGGCGGGCTTTGGCTATACCCTGATCGAAGACGCCACCCTGCCGCCCCTGGGGTTTGAGGACGATGAACTGGAGGCGCTGGTGCTGGGGCTGCGCGATGTGGCGGTGATCGGCGACCCGGCGCTGGCCAAGGCGGCAAAGACCGCCCTGGCCAAGCTGACCGCGCGGGTGCCGCCCCGGCAGGCGCACCGCTTGCAGCACGCGATCCTTGACGCCCGTCGCTGGAACCGTCCCGCGCCGCCGCGCATTGACGTGGCCAAGCTGCGCACGGCGACCTGGGAGGAAGCAACGGTTGAGATTTCTTATGTCGATGCCAGGGGGGACAAGACGGTACGCGAGGTCGACCCGCTGGGCATCGTTTACATGCAGGAGACGAACATGCTGCTGGCCTATTGCCATTTGAGGCAGGACTTCCGAGCCTTCCGGCTGGACCGGATGGAGGCGCTGCGGCTGACCGGGCGCAGTTTCCGTCCGCGCCGGGTGCCCATGTTGCGGGACTACACGGCATATCTCCGCGCAGAAATGGCGCGGGAGGCGGAGGAGCGCGCGCAACAGGCCTGACCCCTTTGCGAATGGCGCAGGTCGGATTAGGCTGAGGTTGAGCAGTTCATTCCGGGGAGACGCGAAAATGCGCGGCGCTGGTATTCTTCTTTGCGTTCTGGGTTCTTTCTTTACCTTGCATGAGGCAGCGGCCGCAGGGCCGGAGAGTTCAATCCGGCCCCCCTCCCGGTCCGAGGTTGTGCTGGTCGCCGCTGCGGCGGTGAATGCGGGTGACAGGGGTCTGCGCGCCTGGGTCAGGGACTTCAGACCGCGCGCCTTGGCAGCGGGAATTGATGGGGGCATCTTTGACCGCGCTTTGGCAGGGGTCACCTATGACGCGGACATCATCCGCAAGGACCGCAATCAGGCGGAATTCACCAAGACGATCTGGGACTATCTGGACACGGCTGTGTCCGACCTGCGCATCGCCAATGGGCGCGCGGCGCTCTCCAAGTGGGAAGGGACGCTGAGCGCGATTGAAGCGCGCTACGGGGTGGAGAAGGAAATCATCGTCGCGATCTGGGGGCTGGAAAGCGCCTATGGCACCTTCCGGGGCAACATCCCGGTGATCAATGCGCTGACTACGCTGGCTTACGATGCGCGGCGGACCGAATTTTTCGAGAACGAGCTGTTGAAGGCCTTGCGGATATTACAGGAAGGCGACGTGCGTCGCGCCAATATGCGCGGCAGTTGGGCGGGTGCGTCGGGGCACACACAGTTTATGCCATCCTCTTTTGAGGCCCATGCGGTGGATTGGACAGGTGACGGTAAGCGAGACATCTGGGGCGAAGATCCAAGGGATGCGCTGGCCTCAACCGCTGCCTACCTCAAGCACTTTGGCTGGACCAAGGGTCAGCCCTGGGGCGTGGAGGTCCGCCTGCCGAAGGAGTTTGATTACCTGCTTGCGGACCGGGAGGTGACCAGGCTGCCGTCGGAATGGGCGGCGCTGGGCGTGGTGGATCTGACAGGCAAGCCGGTACTGGACCACGGGCAGGCATCTGTGCTGTTGCCCGGCGGGGCCGAGGGAGCGGCCTTTCTGATCTTCGGCAACTTCGCGGTGCTGGAAAAGTATAACACGGCGGATGCCTACGTGGTTGGGGTGGGGCACCTGGCTGACCGCATTCGGGGCAGTGCGCCGATTGAAGGGGTCTGGCCCCGCAGGCTGCGGGCCTTGACCTTCGATGAGCGGGTCGAGCTGCAGAGAAGGCTGACGGCGGCGGGGTTCGACACGGTGAAGATCGACGCCAAGATGGGGCCACTGACCATCGGTGCGATCCGCCGGTTTCAGCGGGCGCAGGGCGTGCGGCCCGACGGGTTTCCGTCTCTCAGTGTTCTGGAAAGGCTCAGGGCGCTATGATCGGGAGACCCCGGATTTGGTCCGGGGCCGCGGTCAGGAGGCGGCCTTGAGCATGTCCTTGTCCTTGAGATCACGGTAGGTGGCGTCAAGCGCGAGGGTTGCCCGTTTCTTGAACACCTCGATCTCATCCGGTGTGATGACCAACGGGGGGGAGATGATCATCCGGTCGCCCACGTGGCGCATCACCAGGTTGTTGGCGAAGCAATGTTCCCGGCACATGTAGCCGACTGTGCCGCCTTCGCCCGCGAACTTGGCGCGGCTTTCCTTGTGCGGTGTGAGCGGGAGGGAAGCCATCATGCCGCAGACGTTCACGCCACCAACCAGCGGATGCTCTGCCAGTTCATGCAGCGCGGTCTGCAGGGCAGGGGCCGCCACCTCGTTCACGTGCTTGAGGATCCCCTCCTCCTGCAGGATGCGCAGGTTTTCCAGCGCGACCGCGGCGCAGACCGGGTGGCCGGAATAGGTGTAACCGTGGTTGAATTCGCAGGCGTTGATCACCTCCGCAATCTCATCCGAGACGATGGAGCCGCCGATAGGCGCGTAGCCCGAGCTGAGCCCCTTGGCGATGGTCATGATGTCGGGCTCGATCGCGAGGGTCTCGGAACCGAACCAGTTGCCGGTCCGACCGAAACCGGAAATTAC
>JABDKA010000144.1 GCA_013002405.1 Sulfitobacter sp.
CCTGTGAATACTTGGTCCCGCGAAGCTGACTTAGCGCTGTTTACAGAGGTGCTGGGTGAACAACGATCTTGCTCGCCTAGCGGTTGCATGCTCTGATTGAGCCTGAATCGACATGGTGTGACTGCACGATGCCGGTTTGGATGTTCCGCTGAAAGTGATTTCGATCTGCGTTGTCGATCATGATGGCAAGACCGTTGTACGCGGCAGTTGCCCTACCGACCCTGAAGCCTTCGCGGGGTGGTTTCGCATACGGTCACTGACGCCGCGCCGGATCGTACATGAGAGCGGGATGCTGTCGATCTGGCTTCAACGCGGGATGGTCCATTTGGATTTGTCTGCCACCTGCATCGACGCACGCAAGGCGCATAAGAGCTTGTCGGCGCGTCTCAACAAGTCCGATGTCGCCGATGCTGAGGGTTTAGCGCAGCTGGCGCGCACCGGCTGGTTCGCGCCTGTCCACATTCGCAGCGAAGAGGCTGACCGGTTGCGCAGCCTGGTGAGTGCACGCGAACGGATGATCCGGATGCGCAAGGATCTGGAGGGACACGTCCGAGGCGTCCTTAAAACCCTCGGCATCCGCATGACCGGTATCGACCAGGGCCGCCTGTGTCAGGCGTTTGGCGGCGGCTGGAGAAACTGACCCGCTACTGCGCACGATTGCCGATAGGTTCATCACCGCCCACGCCACGCTTTGCCCCGATGCCATGCGACGCAGCGCGGGGGCCTCACTTAGGGCATTGTTGCACCCGACAAGGCGATCGAGGAGGAGGCGCTCGCCTTCCTCATGAACCCCACCGTTCACTTGAAAGTGAGGCTGAGCGTTTGGTGTATCTCTCTTCATATTGATGCACGGTTCAGCCCGCCAATCTCCATTTTTCCCGTTTTAGGCGTGGAGTCCGGCATCGCCCAGCCCTTGCCGATCAACGGCTGATTCCGCATGAAAAGCTGCCGATCCGGTGAGGGGTATCATGATACCGCAAAAGCCCTCGAAAACGGTGTTGACGTACAGAATATCGTATAATTCAGAGAAATGTCATTTAGGGTCTGTGGACATTCAGGATTCCCATTTGGTCTGATTTCTGATTCAAACTTCCAAAATGGAGGTTTGTATGAACGATCAGCGGTTTGTGGTGTCGGACGTATTGTGGCAACGGCTTGAACCGCATCTTCCGGGAAAGGTAAGCGATGCCGGAGCCTCGGCGAAGGACAATCGCCTGTTTCTGGAAGCGGTCTTTTGGCGGGTGCGCACCGGTTCGCCGTGGCGCGACCTGCCGCCCACCTTGGGCAATTGGAACAGCCAGTTCCGGCGGTTTCGTCGGTGGGCCAAGTCCGGCGTATTCGAGAGTCTTTTCAATGCTATGAGTCGTGATCCCGACCTCGAATATGCGCTCATTGACGGCACCATCGTTCAGGTCCACCAGAAGGCAACCGGCGCAAAAGGGGGACTCAGGCTCAGGCCATTGGGCGCTCGCGTGGCGGGCTGACGACCAAGATCGTTGCATTGGTGGATGCGCTCGGTAATCTGGTGCGCTTTCTGCTGCTGCCAGGACAAGCGCATGATATGAAAGGTGTCGCGCCGTTGATCAGGGGTGTTTCTTTTGATGCGCTGCTCGCTGACAAGGCGTTTGATGCGGACTGGCTGTTGCAAGACCTCGACGAGCGCGGCGCAACCGCCGTTATCCCGCCCAAAGCCAACCGCAAAATCCAGCGTGATTATGACACTGAGGTCTACAAGTGGCGACATCTGGTGGAGAACTACTTCGCAAAGATCAAAGAGTTCAGAGGGATAGCCACAAGATACGACAAAACGGACTGTAGCTACACCGCGTCCTGGAACTTGGCAGCGACCCTCGTCGCATCAAGATGATTGTCCACAGGCCCTAGTGTCGAAGAGTAACGCCCATATAAAAAAGATGCCTAAGCCATATATGCGGCTATTATGGCACAGTTCTAAGGGATTAGGTGGCAGCCCGTAGGGGAATCGAACCCCTCTTTCCAGGTTGAAAACCTGGCGTCCTAACCGATAGACGAACGGGCCACGCTTTGTGTGCGGTTCATTAGGACCTTCACGCCGCCTGCGCAAGCGGAAATTTGGCGGCGCAGGCAGAAAGTCAACTCAGGCCCGGGCCGCATCTTCAAGCCGCAGTTGCACCGACCTGCGGCCGCGCCATTCGTTGATATCGAGCCTGCCCGCAAGGTGAAAACGCGCGCCGCCGTGGCCCTCCAGTGCAGGGCCCAGCGCGCTGTCGAAGGCACCGAAGGCAATGGCATCCATCCGCGCGCCCAGCCCGTCGCCAAAGCTTACCTTCAGGTGGCTTTCGCCCACCCGGCGGGCGTGGGAAATCTTCATCTCGGTAAAGACAAAGCGCGGGGCAGGGGCGGAAGCGCCGAAGGGCCCCGCCTGCTCGATCCGTTCGGTCAGATCCAGGGTCGCGGCACCGGGCATCAGCAGGCCCGTTATTTTCAAGTCTGTCGGCCCGCCCAGATGCGCGCCCTGCCGCGCCAGAAGCTCCCCCAGCCGCGCCATGGCCGGTTCGATCATCTCCTCGGCCACCGTCAGCCCCGCGGCCATCTTGTGCCCGCCGCCCTTGATCAGCAGGCCTTCGGCCGCCAGCCGCTGGATCGGCGCGCCCAGGTCGATGCCGCTGACAGAACGGCCCGAGCCCTTGCCGATCCCCTCTTCGACCCCGATCACGATGGAGGGGCGGTTCGATTGTTCCTTGAGCCGGGAAGCGACAATGCCGACAACGCCCGGATGCCAGCCCTGCCCGGCCGCCCAGACCAGCGGTGCCTCAAAGCCGCGCGCCTCGGCCTGTTCCAGGGCGGCCGCGCGCACGGCGGCCTCCACATCGCGCCGTTCCGTGTTGAGGGCGTCCAGTCTTTCCGCCAGGGCGGCACACTCATGGGGATCAGAGGAGGCGAGCAATCGCGCGCCCAGGTCCGCCTGGCCAATCCGCCCGCCCGCATTGATACGGGGCCCCAGCAGATATCCCAGGTGATAGGCAGTGGGGGCCGTTTCCATCCGCGCCACGTCCGCCAGCGCGGTCAGGCCAGGCCGCGCGCGGCGCGCCATGACCCGCAGGCCCTGCCGGACGAAGGCCCTGTTCACCCCCGTCAGGGGGGCCACGTCCGCCACCGTGGCAAGCGCCACCAGATCCAGCAGATCCATCAGGTCGGGCCCCTTGCCACCCGCCGCGCGCAACTGTCGCCCCGCCTCAACTAGCATCAGAAAGACCACCGCCGCGGCACAGAGATGAGCGCAGGCACCATCCTCGTCCTGGCGGTTGGGGTTCACAACGGCCAGGGCCTCTGGCAGCGTCTCACCGCCCAGGTGGTGGTCGAGGACGATCACATCCGCGCCGCGCGCCGCGGCAATGGGCCCGTGGGAGAGAGTGCCGCAATCGACGCAGATAATCAGATCATGATCCCGGGCGAGGGCCGCCATGGCCTCTTCGTTGGGCCCGTACCCCTCGTCGATCCGGTCAGGTACGTAAAGCGTTGCCTCCCGCCCCAACTGGCGCAGCCAGACCAGAAGCAGGGCGGCTGAGCTTCCCCCGTCCACATCGTAGTCCGCGAAAACCGCAATCCGCTCGCGCCGCTCCACCGCCGCCAGGAACCTTGTCGCCGCCCGCTCCATATCGCGCAGGGACCGCGGATCGGGCAGCAGGTCGCGCAGGGACGGGACAAGGAAGCCCTCCGCCTCCTCCGGCGGGACGCCGCGCGCGGCCAGCACCTGGCAGACCGCCGGGGGGAGCGCCGTGCGCTGACCCAAGAGCTCCGCCGCGCGCGTCATCTCGACGCCGGGACCAACCCAGCGCCGCCCGGTCAAAGATGTCTCCACCCCCAGGAACCTCACGGCCCGGCTCCCCTCTTCAAACTGCGAAACAAACTCAAACCCGACCGAACGACCGGGCGGCACATCGCCAACGGGGCTTCAGCCCTTGGCCACAGGTGTACGGTAGTTGATACGCCGCACGGATCCGGTCTTGGACCGCATGATCAGCGTTTCCGTCGTCATCCAGCCCGGCTCGCGTCTGACCCCCGGCAGGATATTGCCCGAGGTGACGCCCGTAGCGGCAAAGATCACGTCTTCGGTCACCATCTCGTCGCGGGCATAGATCCGATCGAAATCGGTGATCCCGGCCTTGCTGGCGCGGCCCCTTTCGTCATCGTTGCGGAAAAGGAGCCGTCCGTACATCTGCCCGCCCATGCATTTAAGTGCCGCCGCCGCCAGCACCCCTTCGGGCGCGCCGCCGGCCCCCATGTACATGTCGATGCCCGTATCGGGATCGGCGCAGTGCATCACGCCCGCCACGTCCCCGTCGGTGATCAGCCGGATCGCCGCCCCCTTGGCACGCACCTGGGCAATCATTTCCTCGTGGCGGGGCCGTTCGAGGATGCAGACAGTAATGTCGGAGGGGGCGCAGCCCTTGGCCTTCGCCAGGGCCTCGACCCTTTCACCGGGCGACATCTCAAGGGTGACCACGTCCGGCTCGAAACCCGGCCCTATGGCCAGCTTGTCCATATAGACATCCGGCGCGTGCAGCATGGAGCCGCGCGGCCCCATGGCGATAACGGTAAGCGCGTTGGGCATGTCTTTGGCCGTCAGGGTCGTCCCCTCCAGCGGGTCCAGCGCGATGTCCACGCCGGGGCCCTTGCCGGTGCCCACTTCTTCCCCGATGAAAAGCATCGGCGCCTCATCCCGCTCCCCTTCGCCGATCACCACCACACCAGCGATGTCCAGGAGGTTAAGCTGGGTGCGCATGGCATTGACGGCGGCCTGGTCGGCGGCCTTTTCATCGCCCTGGCCGATCAGCTTGGCGGAGGCGAGGGCCGCCGCCTCCGACACACGGGCGAGGCCGAGAGAGAGCATGCGATCCTGAAATTCAGCGGAAGAGGTCATGGGGCGGAAGCCTTTCGAGTATTGCGGATGAGCGCCTGAAGCAACAGCGCGACGACTGTGCCGTTGAACAGGTGCCAGAAAACATGGGTACCATAGGGCCAGGCGTCGCAGAGCGCCATGTCCAAGCTGCGCAGGGTCAGCGAGAGGGTAAAGGCAAGCGTCGCTGCGGCGAACCAGGGCAGGACCGGGTGGCCGCGCGCCCAGGTGAGGGCGGTGATGAGATACATGGACAGGAGGGCGGGCAGGTAGCCTTGCGAGCCGTTCATGTCGAGCCCGAGGGCCGAGATGGCAAGGCCCGTCGCGGTGAAAAAGGCAGCCATCGCAACAAGATAGAGCAGGAGCTGCAGGCGGCGGGCACCTACGATCAGGGCCAGGGCCGCCACGGCGTAGGAGAGGATAAAGATCAGGATTGGCAGGCTGTCGGCCAACCCCGCCCAGTGGGTGGCGAAGGTGTGGAACAGGAAGGATCCGGCGCCTATGACGAAGGCCATTCCAATCAGGAATACCACCGGCCAACCCATCCCGCCGCGCCGCCGTGCCTCAAAAGCGGCCCAGAGACCGGCGAGAATGAAGGCAACGTTGGAAATGGCATTCAGCGGCTCCGCCCAAAAGGAGGCATCCTGCCTTTCGCAGTAGATGTCGATCTGCGCGGTCCAGTCCATGGCGGATCAGACCTCTTCGATCCTCAGGGCCACCGGGGCGCCCGCCAGAACGCCGGTCGCGTCCATCTTGCCCAGGGCCTCTCTCATGGCGGCTGGCGTGGTCTTGTGCGTGACGATCAGGACCGGCGCGTCGGCGCTCTCGTGTTCGTACTGGCGCATCCGGTAGATGGAGACACCGGCCTCGCCCAGGACCGTGGCGATCTTGGCCAGAGCACCGGGTTTGTCCACCAGCGCCATGCGCAGATAATAGGGGGCCGGGGTCTGGGATTGGGCCGCAGTGGAGGCCTGGAGCGATGCTGCCGCCTGACCGAAGACGGGCCCGCGCACCCCCTTGGCGATGTCGCAGACATCGGCCATCACGGCACTTGCCGTAGGGCCTTCGCCCGCACCCGCACCGCGCAGCACGATCTGGCCCACCGCGTCACCTTCGATCACCACCATGTTGGTGCCGCCCTCAAGCTGGCCCAGGGGCGAGGTTTCAGGGACAAGGCAGGGCTGCATGCGCTGCTCCAGCCCGCGCCCGGTCTTCTGCGTGACACCCAGCAGCTTGATCTTGTACCCCATGTCAGCGGCGGCGCGGATGTCCTCGATGCTCACCCGCTCGATCCCTTCAAGCTGGATGCCGTCAAAATCGACCCGGCTGCCGAAAGCGATGGAGGAGAGGATGGCCAGCTTGTGCGCCGCATCGATGCCGCCCACGTCCAGTTGGGGATCGGCTTCGAGAAAGCCAAGCCCGTCGGCCTCGGCAAAGATCTCCTGGTAGGTCTTACCCGAACTTTCCATCCGCGTGAGGATATAGTTGCAGGAGCCGTTCATCACCCCCATCACGCGGGTGATCTCATTGCCCGCAAGCCCCTCCATCAGCGTCTTGATGACCGGAATACCGCCCGCAACGGCGGCCTCGTAGCGGATCACGCGGCCCTCCGCCTCGGCCAGTTCGGCCAGTTCCTGACCATGGATGGCCAGCATGGCCTTGTTGGCGGTGACCACGTCCTTGCCCGCCTTCAGCGCCGCCTCGCAGGCCTCCTTGGCCACACCCGCCTCACCGCCGATCAGCTCCACGAAAAGGTCCACATCATCACGCCGGGCCAGGGCGACAGCATCATCTTCCCAGTCGTAGCCCGAAAGCGAAATGCCCCTGTCCTGCCCCTTGGTGCGGGCCGAAACGGCTGAGATGGTCAGGGGCCGCCCGGTACGCGCCTCAAGCAGCGCTGCCTGTTTGCGGACGATGCGCACGACACCCACACCCACGGTGCCCAATCCTGCAATCCCAAGGCGAAGCGGCTGTGTCATGGGCGTGATCCTCTGTCCGGCATTTGTCCTTTCCGCGATGTAGCTGACCGGGAAAGGCTGCGCAACGCGTCAGGGCGCGTCAACGCCCTCATCGAGCCGTTTCTTTTCCTGGCTCGACAGAACGCTGCCGCGCATGGCGTTGGCCCGCGCCCGCAGACTTGCCAGACGGGTCTCCAGCGCTGCCTCGGTCTGGACTGGATCGACGGGGCTTGCCTCAACCGTGGCCAGGATCGGTTCAAGCGGGATCAGTTCGGGATAGCTGGCCTCCTGCACCTCGGGCCGGACGGTATTTTCCAGTTCGGGAAACTGGGTGCAGGCCGCGAGGATCAGGGCCAGGAGAGGCCAGAGGGCGTGGCGAAAGATCATGCAGAACTTGTTGCATCCCGACCGGTGCCGCGCAAGCGGGCTTTGCTTTTGAACACTTGTTCATTAATCTTGACCCATGGCACGCACCACAGGCTCCCACTCTGACATCACCGGCCCGCGCGTCCGGTCGGCGGCGCTCCGGCTCTTTGCCCGGGGCGGCTATGCGGCGGTGTCGATGCGGGCCATCGCGCGGGAGGTCGGTGTGCAGGCCGGGGCGCTCTATAATTACACCCCGGACAAGCAGTCCTTGCTGTTCGATCTGATGCGCGGGCACATGGATGAGCTGCTGGAAAGCGTCCCGAAAAGGGGAGGGACGCCGCTGGATCAGCTTCAGGAATTTGTCGCCTTTCACATCCGCTTTCACGCGGACCGGCCCGACGAGGTCTTTATCGCCTACATGGAGCTGCGCAACCTGAGCCCTGAGAACTTTGCCGAAATCGAGGGGCTGCGCCGGGCCTACGAGGACCGGCTTGAGGCGATCCTGCGCGCCGGAGTAAAGAGCGGTGACTTCGCCGTTGCCGACACCAAGATCGGAACTCTGGCAATCATTGCGATGCTCACGGGCGTGAACACCTGGTTCCGCCGCGAAGGACGACTGAGCCTGGATGAGGTGGTGGCGCAATACTGGGATATGGTGCGCAAGGCGGTTCTGGCCTGAGCCAGCACAAAGGGCCGCGCGAAGGGGAGACCCCGGCGAATTGGCTATTCCTGCGATGTGATCGGTGAGCGGCCGTGAAGAAAATGGCAGCGCTGCCAGACCGGAAGGCTGACGGGTCCCTGCGGTCCCGCCTTCTGAAGCCTGCAGTTGGGCTCTCATCTCTTGGGCAGAGACCCTTTTCCTGAAACCGGAGGGGTGACAGACCTCCGGCAAGTGTCGCGACGGTGCGGTTTCTACGCTTGTGGGGTCAAGCATCTGCCCGGGCACCGCACGGTCGGTGAATGAGTAAAAGCAGTCCCGGACCCGCTCCGGCGCCTTCACACTAATCCTCAACCGAGGGACGCAGGGGCCGGGGCTGCAGGGCGCGTCAATGCACCGGTTTGATGAAGGTCCCGTTGCGCAGGTCGGCGAAGGTCTTTTCCAGCTCCGCGCGGGTGTTCATTACGATAGGACCGTGCCAGGCTACCGGCTCTTCGATGGGCGCGCCGGAGATGAGGAGGAATCGGACGCCCTCAGGCCCTGCCTGGACCGTCACCTCATCGCCCGTACCGAAGCGGATGAGCGTGCGGTCGCCCGACAGATCGCGGATGTTCAGTTCCTGTCCCGCCACCTCCTTCTCCAGCAGTACGCCGGTAGGCTGAGAGGCATCGGCAAAGGCCCCTGCGCCGCCGAAAACGTAAGCAAAGGCCCGGCGGTAGGTGTCGATCTTGAAAGTCTTTTTCACCCCTGCGGGGACGGAGATATCAAGGTACTGCGGATCGGCGGCGATGCCGTCCACCGGGCCTGTCTTGCCCCAGAATTCGCCCGTGATCACCTTGACCCGCGTGCCATCGTCATCCGTCACAACCGGAATATCGGGGCTGGTCACGTCCTGATAACGGGGGGCAGTCATCTTCTGGTCAGCGGGCAGGTTGCCCCAAAGCTGGAAGCCGTGCATCTGCCCCTTGGCGTTTCCCTGCGGCATTTCCTGATGAAGGATGCCGGACCCTGCCGTCATCCACTGCACGTCACCCGCGCCAAGTCTACCGGTATTGCCCAGCGAATCGCCGTGCTCCACCGTGCCTTCCAGCACGTAGGTGATGGTCTCGATCCCTCGGTGCGGGTGCCAGGGGAACCCTTTTTCGAAGTCCTCCGGCCTTTCGTTGCGAAAGTCGTCAAAGAGCAGGAAGGGGTCCAGCTCGCTCGGGTCCTGAAAGCCGAAGGCACGGTGCAGCTTGACGCCTGCGCCCTCAAGCGTCGGGATGGCGCGGCGGGTTTCCAGTGTGGGTCTGAGGGACAT
>JABDKA010000182.1 GCA_013002405.1 Sulfitobacter sp.
ACAAGGTCCAGACGCTGGTCGGGGTTCAGGCGCAGGTCCTGCATGTCATCCACGGTTGGGTTCAGGATATATTCGCCGTCCTCGAAACCAACCCGGCAGCCTGCGATCGGACCCATGAAGGGCGCACCGGACAGGGTGAGGGCGGCAGAGGCCGCGATCATGGCGACCATGTCGGGATCGTTGACCAGGTCGTGGCTCAGCACGGTGCACATGACCAGAACTTCGTTCTTGAAGCCGGGCACGAAGAGCGGGCGGATCGGACGGTCAATCAGGCGCGCTGTCAGCGTCTCCTTCTCCGTCGGGCGCGCCTCGCGCTTGAAGAAGCCGCCGGGCACCTTGCCCGCGGCATAGTATTTTTCCTGGTAGTGAACGGTCAGCGGAAAGAAGTCCTGACCGGGTTTCTGCTGGCGTGCAAAGGTGACGTTGGCCATCACGCTTGTCTCGCCGTAGGTGGCAATCACCGACCCGTCCGCCTGACGGGCCACTTTGCCAGTTTCCAGTGTAAGCGTCTCTTCGCCCCACTGCATCGATTTTGTCGTTACGTTAAACATCTACGTTTCCTGTTTCGGCCCGCCTTCGGGCCATTTGCATAGAGGCCGAATTGCCTCTGACCGCGGTATCTTTTTTGACAGGCGCTGCGGTCCGGGCGCCGGTTCTCAGATTTTGCGCGTGTACAGGAGTTTTGGGCCCATGGAAAGGCGATTGAAGGTCGCGCCTGACCCATCTTTCCGGCGGAAGGAACTTTGGCCCTCTTCAGACGTTTGGCGGTACTTATAAGGAAGAATACCATGGAAGAAGTTGAAGCAAATCCGGGCCTGATCTTTGACAAGGTCGACGCCTGGCTCGATGGCCTTTTTCGGCTCTTGCCAAACCTGGCTTTGGCGCTGGTCGTCCTCATCCTGTTCTGGTTCATCGCAAAGGGCACCGGCGCGCTGATCAGGCAGGCAGCACAGAGACGGGACCGGCCCAGCCTTGCGGATGTGGCAAGCAGCCTTGTGCGTTGGATGCTGGTGATCATCGGCTTCATGTTGGCCATCACCATCGTGGCCCCAAGTATTTCCCCCGGCGATCTCATCTCCGGGCTGGGTATCAGTTCTGTCGCAATCGGTTTTGCCTTCAAGGATATCCTGCAAAACATGCTTGCGGGCATTCTGATCCTGCTGCGCCAGCCCTTCGAGGTGGGCGATCAGATCGTATCCGGCGGCCACGAGGGTACAGTGGAAAAGATCGAGACACGTGCCACGCTTATCAAGACCTACGATGGTCGCCGGGTCGTCATTCCGAACGCCGACATCTATACCGATAGCGTGGTCGTCAACACCGCCTTCGACGTGCGTCGTTCCGAATATGACATCGGCATCGGCTGCAACGACGACTGGGATCGCGCGCGCCAGATCATGGAAGAGACCTGCGCGGGCGTCGAGGGCGTCAAGAGCGATCCCGCGCCGGAGACCATCCCGATCGCCTTGGGAGATTTTGCCAACGTCGTGCGGTTGCGCTGGTGGACAGAGTCCGACCGTGCCAGCCAGATTCATACCTTCGGCAAGGTCCTGCAGGCGGTCTACAAGGCGCTGGACAAGGAGGGTATCGATATGCCCTATCCGACGCAGGTCCATCTCTTCCACGACCAGACGGAGGAATGGGACGGCGATCGCGCAAAGCAGCGTGAGGGCTGGCCCGCCACCGGTGAAGATCCGCGCCCGGCGAGAGAGAAAGACCGCGAAACGCGACAGCAAAAGGCCAAGGCCTGAAAGAAGAGGCCCCCGCATCGGGGGCCTTTTTTCTTTAGTTCGTAAGGCTCGGGAAGTAATCCTCACACCCGCCCTCGCGGTAGACATCTGCCGTACAGCAGTGCAGCCCGCCGCCAAAGGCGTAGGCGTCGCGGAGTTCCACCTCGACCACTTCCATACCCAGCTTGTCCATCTGCTCGGCCTGGTAGACCTCGGATTTTTCCACGCAGACGGTCTTGGGGTCCAGCACCAGCACGTTCATTGACAGCCAGACCGATGAATAGCACAGCGGCGGCGGCTGGTTGTGGGCGGGCTGCGCGGCATCGACGATTTCCCAGCCGTTCGCCTCGAACATTCCGCGCTGATCTTCGGGCAGACGGCGCTGGGGGTTGTTCAGGATCAGGCCCGGGCGCAGGGGCGTGAAGGTGGCGTCAATGTGGATAGGGTAGGGATCACCGGGAAAGTTCACCGTGTGCACCCGGTGATCCGGGAAATGGCGGCGCAGCCATTCGATGCCCCTGAGATTCGTCGTAAATCCGTGCTGCACGACGAGGTCCTTGCCAAAGCGCAGTACGTCTGCCGCATCGAAGAGCGGTTCCTCCTCGGTCGTGACAAAGAACTTTTCCGCCGCCCATTCCAGCCGCTTCGCGTCACCAATTTTTTCGCTCAGATAGTCCGGATGGTAGTCCGCATCCGTCAAACGCGGCTTCGGTGCCGCCTCATGGCGGAAATTCGGGTCCTCCTCCCAGTAGCGCTGGAGCAGGGGGCGGTAGTTGAGATACTCGAACCAGCGGCACCGGTAGGACATGGTCGCCTCCAGTATTTCGCTGCCCACGGTCAGCAGCACATCGCGCGGCGGCATGCAGCCGAACTGGCTTTCGGTATGGAAATCCGGCGTGGTGACGGGCTGGGAATGGTCGATGCAGGTGGGGCGGTCCACCCGAATGCCCCGCGCCTCAAGCTGGCCTGCGAAGGTATCAAGCAACTCATTGGCCCGGTCGATCGTCTCCTGCGGGCGGCGGCCCCATTGGCCGCGCATGTCGCTGTCTTCCGGCACTTTTGCGTCCAGCGCGGGCTCTTCCGGCGGGATGTGGCAGTCGTCTGCCCGGCCCACGATCACGTGGCTCAGCGGATCCCATTCGTTCCAGCTGTTCACGACGGTTTTCGACATGGGCACTTCCTCCCCTGATGCAGGCCGCGCGAAGCCGTAGAGCGAAAGCCCGGGCGGTGCAAGCACCCCCAGTGCAGGCCGTCATTGCCGCCCGCGCGGCCCCGTGCCAATTTGGCACAAAAGGGGAGGGACGAGATGGCGCTTTGGGAACTGACAGGGACCAAGATCACCGAAGGGATCAACAGGGGGGATTTCACCGCGCGTGAGGTTTGCGAGGCGACGCTGGCACGGCTGGAGGCAGTCAATCCCGCCATCAACGCGGTTGTGGCCCGGTGTGACGAAGAGGCGCTTGAGGCGGCCGATGCCGTGGATGCCGTCCGCACCCGGGGAGAGGCGCTGGGTTCAATGGCGGGCGTCCCCATCACCATCAAGGAAAACGTCGATCAGCGGGGTCAGGCCACCACAAATGGCCTGAAGATACAGAAGGATCTGATCGCGGAGTCGGACAGCCCGCTGGTGGCCAATATGCGCGCCGAGGGGGCCGTCATTGTGGGACGCACCAATACGCCCGCCTTTTCCCTGCGTTGGTTCACGCGCAACGGACTGCGCGGCCATACGAAGAACCCGCACAATCCGGGCATTACGCCGGGGGGATCATCGGGCGGGGCGGCCTCGGCCACCGCGGCGGGCATCGGGGCCATGGGCCACGGCTCTGATATCGGCGGCTCCATCCGCTATCCGGCCTACGCCTGCGGGCTGCAGGGCATCCGGCCGACGCTGGGCCGCGTGCCCGCCCGCAACGCCTCTGCCCCTGACAGGCACATCGGGGCGCAGCTTATGGCTGTCTCCGGCCCTCACGCCCGCTCTGTCGCGGATCTGCGGGTTTCCCTTGCTGCGATGGCAGCCCCGGATCTGCAGGACCCCTGGTACATGCCCGTGCCGATGCATGGTCCGGCCTATTCCAAGCGGGCAGCCCTCTGTATCGCGCCGGAAGGGATGGAGGTGCACCCACTGGTCGAGGCTGCCCTGCGCGCGGCGGCGGAACGGCTGACCGACGCAGGCTGGGATGTGGTCGAGACGGAAAGCCCGCCTTTCCGCGAACCCGCCCGCCTGCAGGCCCAGCTATGGCTGGCCGAGATGGACCATGCCACACGCCCGGCCTTCGAGCGTGAAGCGGATCCGGATGCCATGCATGTCTTCGCCGAAATGCAGAAACTGACCGCCCCGCCCGATCGCGGTGACCTGCTCGACGCACTCCAGGCGCGGGTCGGCTTTTTGCGGGACTGGCAACTGTTCCTCGATCAATATCCGGTGCTGATCTGCCCGATCTCGGGCGAGCCGCCCTTCCCGGATCTGTTAGACCTTGAGGATTTCCCCCGTGTGATGGCGGCACAGCTCACGCAAGTGGGACTGCCGCTGATGGGATTGCCCGGGATGAGCGTTTACACAGGCAGGGCGGCGACAGACGCAGGACCCGCCCCAATGGGCGCGCAGCTGATCGCAACGCGGTTCCGGGAGGACATTCTATTTGACGCGGCAGAGGCGATTGAGGCGCGCAGCAAGAAGATCGAGGTGGTGACGCCCTAGCTGTCCCGATCACTGGCTGGCGGACGGTATTCCAGAAGAGAGACCTCCGCGGTCCGTCCCCGGATCTTGTTGTCCGGCAGGCGGTGCCAGTCCTGCCGGGCGTTGCGCATCCGCCCGGACCGAAGCAGCATGTCTTCGGAAATGACCAACCCGGACGGCGTCCCCTTCGCCCGCTCTTGCAGGCGCGCCGCGGTATTTACGGCGTCACCCAGGACGGTGAATTCCATGCGGGCCACGGAGCCAACGGCCCCGGCAAAGACCTCGCCGCAGTGCACCCCGATGCTTGCCTTGATCGCCTCCTGGCCTTCTCGTTCGCCGTTCCAGTCCGCAATCGCGTCCCTGATCGCAAGCGCGCAGTTCAATCCCTGCGCGGCGTGATCTGGTCGCCCGTCCGGAACGCCAAAGACCGCCATGACGGCATCGCCGATGTACTTGTCTACAATGCCGGAATGACGCTCGACCTGAGTGAGGTTGAGACTTCTGAAGGTACTTAGCAGTTTGGTCAACTCTTCGGGGGTCATGCGTTCGGAGAGCGCGGTGAACCCCCTGATATCGACGAACAGAATGGTGGCCTCCTGTCGCTGTCCTTGAGAGAGGGCGTCGATCCCCTGCGTGGCGACCTGTTCTGCCACTGGTTCCGGCAGATAGCGCGAAAGGTTGGCGGTGGTCTGCGCGGCGGCAATGGCGGCCTCGAGCGTTCTGCGCCGCCGGATGACGGCCAGCAGGCCCAACAAGGCGGCAATCGCGAGAAAACCCCAGCGGGCGGCGTTTTGCACGGGTCCGAAAAAGAAGGCGGGATCGGCTATTGCAACGACCGCGTGCGCCCCGTTGCCTGAGATCAGTGAAAAGATCAGCCAGGTGCCCGCGAAACCGGTAAAGGCCACCAGGATCGGCCCGATGGTGTAGCGCATCGTCGCAAGGATCAGGATCGCGAAGAAAAAGACAAAGCCAGGTACGGCGGCATGAAAGGCCAGGGGCGTTCCGGTGATCCGCAAGGCAAAGCCCATCAGCAAAGCCAGCGATATTCCGTCAATCGCCGTGAAGAAAAGGCTGAGATGGGGGTTGAAAAACCTGCGTTGTGAGAAGACTGCCGAAGCGAGTGAAACCACCGCGTAGGAGGCAAGATAGGTCAGAACGATCGGCGCCACCGGCAGCCTGACGCCGCCAGCCGCCAGAAAGATCGCGGTTGCAATGAAAGTGATGAACAGTCTTGCGAAGGCGGAGACCAGCTGTGCTTCGCGTTCGGCATCGAGGATCAGAGCACGGGCCTGTTCCCGGGCTGACGGACTGCTCAACATCTGCTGCTCCTCCCAGATGGACGCCACTGCGCCCTAATACCTCACGTCCTGACACCCTATGCGAAAGCCTTGTCATTCCGATGCCCATTCTGGCTGGTCTCTCCCACGACAGAGTTGCCACCCCGCGAAAGCAAAAGCCGCGCCCGGTGCGGGGCGCGGCTCGAAATCTCGCGGTAGATGGGTTGGCCGGTTAGCGGCGCAGGCCCAGACGCTTGATCAGGTCCTGATAGCGGGCCTCGTCCTTTTTCTTGACGTAGTCGAGAAGCTTGCGGCGCGTGGCCACCATCTTGAGCAGACCACGGCGGCCGTGGTTGTCTTTCTTGTGGGTCTTGAAGTGCTCCGTCAGCGTCGAGATGCGCGAGCTGAGCACGGCAACCTGAACTTCGGGGGAACCGGTGTCACCTTCAGAGGTGCCGAATTCCTTGATCAGACGGCTCTTTTCTTCCGTAGTAATCGACATCGGGGTCTCCTTTTCGTGCGTTAGGGTGATGGCGCAGGCCGGGATGTCGTCCAGCACAGGCCCGTGGAGGCACCCGCCGAAGGATTCGGCAGGCGATGTGGGCGTATAGGAGATCGTGGCTTCGATGGCAAAGGGTTAATGATGCCTGCCGGGTCAGGTGCCGATAAGGCCCGATGAAATCAGCGCGCTTTGCGGGATCAGGGTGATTTGGGGGATATCAATGAACCCTTCCCTGCCTGAGACCTGTGCGATAATCGCCTCTCCGGCCCAGACCTGCAAGCGCCCGTCCCTGTCGGGATCAAGGCGCAATTCCACCTCGGGCGGCGGGCTTTCCTCGTCGCTGTCATCCAAGACGTAGACCAGTGCATCCTCCTCTGGCGCAAAGTCCAAGATCTGCGCCTCCCCACCGTCGGTGATCCAGTCACCCAAAAGTATCTGGTCCTGCCCCGATCCCGAGGTGACGATATCACCCTCGCCCGCCATGATCGCGTCATTGCCGCCGCCGCCGTTCAGGAATTCAGGAAGGCGGTTTCCGGGGCCTTGATCTCCGGTTACGCCATCCAGCGTGTCGTTGCCCCAGCCACCGAAAAGCGCGTCCTGCCCAGAGCCGCCCGTCAAGCTGTCGTCGCCCAGACCGCCCTGCAGCGTATCCTGCCCGGTGCCCCCGAATAGACTGTCGTCGCCCGCCGATCCGTTCAGATGGTCATCGCCCGCATTGCCGTAGATCAGGTCATTGTCATTATGCCCTGCGATCTCATCGTCCAGATCGCCACCGTATAGCGCATCATCGCCGTCCTCACCCGACAGGCTGTCACTACCCGCGCCGCCGATGAGGGTGTCATCACCCTCCCCACCGCGGGCCTCATCGTCCCCTGTACCAGCATCGATCAGGTCGTCGCCCTGTCCGCCGCTGATGCGGTCCTTCTCATCCGTGCCGTCCAGCTGATCGGCAGCTTCGGTCCCGATAAGGAGGTTCACCCGCTCATCGACGCCGCCGTCTCCCGTCAGGACTTCGTCCTCCTCGGCATCTTCACCAAGGATATCGACATAGGCCACGGCGCTGACGGCCATCAGACCCATCAATCCAGCCAGAAACATCATGCTGCAACCGCGCTCCTCTCTCGAAAGCCCCAGGCAAGACGGACCCTGACCAAGGCTATTCGGAAGCCGGTTAAGGTGAGATGAAGGGCTTGCGCCTTTCCCAGACTACCGGCTGTTGGGCGTAGGGAAGGTAAAGCGGATGACGTGGGTGGCCCTCCTTGCTAAGCCCGAGATGATAAAGCGGGGTGGACCAGCCCTGCATCATCTCCGCCACCTCCGGCCCCCGTTCCAGGTGCGCGCCGTGCACGCCCCAGGCTGCGATGATCGCATCGGCCCAGTCCGCGCCCCGAAGGAGGACAGTGTCGTTCTCACCGCCGACCGGATCGGCGGCGGCGCGCATATCGCGCGGGTCCGTGGCGCGCCAGGCAAAGATATTGGTGACCCGAAAGGCACCGTATCCCAGGTGGCGCGCGCGTCTTTCGCACCTCTCAACTGTCGGATCGTTTTGCACCTCAGTCGCGGTGGAAGGGTTCAGCATCACGAACATCACCCTTGGACCGTTGGCATCCCAGGCCCGTTCGAGGCTGTAGCGGTACCTTTCGCAGGTTGAATAGAGGGCGGTCGAGGGCGCGTCGCCTTTTGTGTGGCTGCGAGTGATCATGGCGCTCTTGTTGCAAATCGTGCGGGATGAGACAAACCAAAAGGCCGCCCCGGCATGTGCCGCGCGGCCGTTTTTTCAGGCATTGCGTTTTGGGTCAGGCCGCAACGCGCCCGGGCTGATCGACACTCCACGACCAGTCCCCGCGCCTTGATCATGGCAGCGGCGAGCACACCTGCGGTGAGGCTGGTGAAGGTACGGGGGATGATCGAAGAGCCCGATGCCGGATCTGAAATATCCGCTGAAACAAGGGGCCATTCACGCTGACTTCCGCGTGAGAAAGACGATAGCTTGAAAAGCCTGGAACCGAAAAGCGCCTTAAGCATCTCCTTAACCCGGACTTAATCAGAATCGATTTGAATTGTGGCGAAGTCGATTTGAATTTTCACCACCCGCCCTGCTCGTTTGGCGTGCCTCGACGGCACCCGCCGTTGCGGCGATGCGGTGCGCTAACCGATTGGAATGCAAGATGATCTTTGTCGTCGTTGCCGCCATGGCCCTCGCAGCCCTTGCCAGCCTCGCCGATCTTGCCACGGACAAGATCGAAGAGGAGCTTGATCAGCTTGAGAATGATCTGGAGGAGGAACTGACCAATTTCGACTTGCAGGATCTGCTGAACCGACTGGAAGAGGAACTGGACCCGGCGGAGGCAGAGCAGGCCCTTGAAGAGACGGTTCAGGCCTTCAACGGGGCACTTGAAGGTCAGGAGGAACCGCTGATCGCCGGACTGGATGCACCGGACCCCGGAACACAGCCCGGCGGCGGGAGGACCGATGCCGCAGACCAGGGTCTTTTCCTGCCGCCGCAGCCTTCCTTCCCTTTTGAGACCGATGTTGAGCGGGTCGTCGGCGGTGCTGGCAGCGAATTCTACCAGTTGACCGATGAAGAGGGTGCCTACGACCTCTCTGCCGGTGCGGGCAATGACATCGTGCTCTTCGATGGATTTCGGGGCGAGACGGATCTGGGCCCGGGCGACGATCTTTATCAGTCCCTCGTCCAGGGCGTTCCGGGCGGGGCAGACTTGAACGCGGCCGAAACGGTCCTTGGTGGCGCGGGGGACGATGAGATCACCGGCGGCGGTGCAGGGTTTGTGGCAGAGGGCGGGGCGGGCGATGATATCCTCTCGTCCAACCGGACTAAAGGCACCGATCTGGGCCCTGCGGAATTGGATGGCGGACCGGGTGACGATGAGCTGACCTTCGCGGATGAGACGCGGGCCCAAGGCGGGGAGGGCGAAGATACCTTTACCGTGCTCCCGACCCTGACGGAGCGCACGGGGGTCTCCCAGATCACCGATTTCGATCCGGCGGAGGATACCCTGATCATCCAGCTTGATCCCGATTACCCGGGTCCCGGTCAGATTGACCTGGCCCCCACCGCGACGGGCATCGGCAGTGCCTTGCTGGTTGACGGGCTTGTCGCCGTGCAACTGTCGAACGGGCTGAACGATCTCAGCGCCGTGGTCCTGATGCGGTGAACCGACCTAAAGGTTGAAGACCCGCGAGGGATGCAGCTCTCCGGCCTTGAAGCGGCCAACGGCAACGGGCTTTCCATCGAAAGAGGCCCAGCATTCGTCGCCATATTCAACGTCTGACCCGATCACCATGCCGGGGTTGCCGTTGCGTAGGCGGGTCGCCCCTTCGGCGGTGGCCTTGACCTCGGGCAGTTCCGCCAGCCCCTGTTCCAGGGGCAAAAGATGGTCATCCAGCTCAGGCGTGCGCGCCATGGCCTCGATCTGATCCAGCGTCAGACCGTCGGCTGCGTCGAAAGGCCCCGACCAGGTGCGGCGCAGATCGCGCACGTGCCCGTAGCAGCCCAGTGCCACGCCCAGATCGCGGGCGATGGCGCGGACATAACCACCCTTGCCGCAGACCATTTCCAGGGTCACGTGATCCTGATCCGGGCGGTCGATCAAAAGCAGACTGTCCACGTAAAGCGGCCGGGCGGCAAGAGTCATCTCCTCGCCCTCCCGCGCGCGTTTGTACGCACGCTCACCGTCGATCTTCACCGCAGAGAATTGCGGCGGGACCTGTTCGATATCGCCCACAAAGGCACCCAGCGCAGCCTTGATGGCCTCATCGCCGGGCCGCAGATCAGAAGTGGCAATGACCTCCCCCTCGGCATCGTCGGTGTTTGTCGCAATCCCAAGGCGAACGGTGAATTCGTAGGCCTTCAAAGCGTCGGTGATGTAGGGCACCGTCTTGGTCGCCTCGCCCAGTGCAATTGCCAGAACGCCCGTCGCCTCCGGATCAAGCGTGCCCGCATGCCCGGCCTTCTTGGCGTCAAAGGCCCAGCGCACCTTGTTTACAACGGCGGTTGAGGTGGGTCCGGCGGGCTTGTCCACCACCAGCCAACCCGAAATGTCGCGCCCTTTGCGTTTGCGCCCCATGTCGATCTCCTCAAGAAAACTGGCCCGCGCTATAGCCCCGTCAGCCGCGACTGCCCAGCAGCTTTTTCCCCGCTACTCCGCCGCAGGGGTAACAACGCCGATGATCGGGCCGAGATTGGTAAACCCCGCATCGTCCCGTCCCAGCCCGGGGGCCCTGATGCGAGAAACGTTGCCATCAAGGTAAAGCGCGTTGGGCAGCCCAAGGTGATCCTTGAAGAAAGAGCCGAAGGCGTGAAATGTCACCACGTTGTTGGAAATGACGAACACCGCGCGGCTGCCGTCCAGTGTCGTGCCCACCCCGTTACGGATAAACCGCGACGTGCTGTCAGGCAGAAACCGGGGGTGCAGGGCCCCATCGATGACCAGCATCGGACCGGACTGCGTGGCAGACTGGCAGGCGGGCGGATTGGCGACAAAGGCGCGGGTTTCGATCACGTCGGCGCGCCCCGGGCGCAGGCACAGGATCCCGTTCGGCAAAAGGCCGAAGTTGCCGGGTCCCGCGCTGGAAACAACCCGCTGCGCCTCTACCCCCTCTTCCAGGTAGTATCCCACCGGTCGGCGGTCATCGTGATACATCCCGGCGTTCATCGCAAAGCTCAGCCGTTTGCCATCGGCGGCGAGTGCCGCGTCGAGCTTGGCAAAATGGCCAAAGACCGCGCCTTCCGCGTCTCTCAGGAAAAGCCGCAAATCATCGGTCGCGGGGCGTACCTCACAGATGGTGTAGCTATCGCCGCGAAAGCTCTCCTCCCGGCATTCGACCGCCTGCGCCAGACCGGGAATGAGGGCCAGCAGCAGGGGGAGGAGATATTTCATGTATCCGAAGTCGGATCCGGCGCTTCGGCGTCCAGGCGCACCCTTTCCTCCGACAGCATCCGCCGGGTCTCATCCATCTGGTCAAAGGTTTCGTCCAGCCGGAACCGCAGATCCGGCGCGAATTTCAAGGTCAGCTTGCGCGACACCAGCCGCCGCAGTTCCCCCTTGTTGCGCGCCAGCAGCTTGAGCACCTCATCCTGCCCCTGGCCACCCAGGGGCAACACATAGGCCGTCGCGATCTTGAGATCGGGGGAGGTGCGCACCTCACCTACGGTGATCGACATTCGGTTCAGATCGGGATCGTGCACGTCCCCGCGCGCCAAAACCTCGGACAGCGCCCGGCGGATGGTTTCGCCCACGCGCAGCTGGCGTTGCGATGGGCCTGCGCCCTGATGAAACTTGTTCTTACCCATGTCTCCCATCTACGCCTTCCCATCCCCTTTGCCAAGAAGCGGTGGTCAGGCTACACCTGCGTCAAATTCACGAAAAGGAAGATAAGCCATGTCCGATCAGACACCCGGTATCGCCATCACGGGCGCCTCTGGACGGATGGGCCAGATGCTGATTGCGCAGGTCATGGCATCGGACCGAATGCGCCTTGTCGCGGCGATCGAAAGGCCCGGGCACGATTGGCTGGGGCAGGATGTCGGGGAGGCGATGGGCGGTGCCGCAATCGGTGTGTCGGTCACCGACGATGCGGCTGCGGCCTTTTCGGGCGCGGATGCGGTGATCGATTTTACCGCCCCAGCGGCCACAGTGGCCTTTTCCGAAATGGCGGCTGAGGCGGGCTGCGTCCACGTGATCGGAACCACGGGGATGAGCGAGGATGAAATCGCCCAGCTTTCACCCGCTGCCGAAAAGACCGTCATCGTGCGTGCAGGTAACATGAGCCTGGGCGTGAACCTGCTGACCCAGCTGACCCGCCGGGTCGCGGCGGCGCTGGACGCGGATTATGATATCGAAGTGATCGAAGCGCACCACAATCAGAAGGTTGATGCACCGTCCGGCACCGCCCTGATGTTGGGAGAGGCCGCCGCGGCAGGGCGTGGCGTTTCGCTCAAAGAGGTCTCCGATCGGGGCCGTGACGGCATCACGGGGGCCCGCCGCCGGGGCGATATCGGCTTCTCTGCGATCAGGGGTGGTGATATTGTAGGAGAGCATGACGTGATGTTCGCCGCCGCTGGGGAGCGGATCATTCTTCGCCACGTGGCATCGGACCGAACGGTTTTTGCCCGTGGCGCGCTCAAGGCCGCACTTTGGGGTCAGGGGCGTGCGCCGGGGCACTATGACATGCTTGATGTGCTGGGCATGTCCGACGGAAGCTGAAATTTTTTTTTGTTCCGGATGAAACCATCGAAGGGGCTTCTGCGTATCTATTTTAGCACTGATCCGGAGGAGCGTTGAGATGAAAACCCTTGGAATGACGATCACAGCCGCGGCCCTCGCGCTTGCCACACCAGCGCTTGCCGAATTTCAACAGGTCAAGGATCGCTCGGAATTTGTTGCTTTGATGAGCGGCAAAACGCTGTCCAGGCCCTTCGTGAAGCTTCAGGTGTCGCCCGATGGGCGCATATCGGGTCGCGGTGCGGCCTGGGACGTGTCCGGACAGTGGCAGTGGAAAGGCGGATATCTTTGCCGGACGCTTGAATGGGGCGGTGACGATCTTGGCTACAACTGCCAGGAGGTAAAGGTGAGCGGCAACAAGGTACGCATAACATCTGACCGCGGCGCGGGGCAATCGGCGGATTTCAGACTTCAGTAAAGGGGTAACGCGATCAAAAGTCGATTGCGATGCCCTTCTTCTCCCAATCACCGTAACGCACCGGCTCCGGCCCTTCCCTGCCGCCCAATTCGGGCGGCAGTTTCTTTTCCTCGGCTGCCTTGCGCCGCTCTTCCGCCTCCGCCAGCGCGCGCTGGGCGGCGGGCGGGATCGGGGTTGGCCCCGGCACCGGCTGTGGATTGGGCGCCGGCGGGATGGGCTTCGGTGCCGGTTTAGGATCCGGCGCGGGGCCCGGCGGCAGATCCGGCTGGGGCTCGGGTGTGGGTTGGCCCGGCGTGTCGGGCACGGGCCTTTTGCCCGCTTCGATCCCATTACTGGTTACTTTATCGTTCATGGCGTCCTCTTGAGGCGGTCCTGCCTTTGATATACGGCGTCCCACGACCCGGACAAGTGAATGGAAGAAGTTGATGTCGAAAACGGGGCTAGAGCCACGCCAGGCAGCGGTTTACCTGCTCGACCAGATCCTGGGCGACGCGCCTCGTTTGATGTCGGAACTGCTGGCGGCCGGTGCCCTGGACAAACTGGCCCCCGAAGACCGCGCCCGCGCGCAGCGTCTGGCAACGGAAACGCTGCGGGGTCTGGAACGGGCCGACCGGCTGCTTCAGAAACATCTCAAGAAATATCCACCTCTTACCGTCCGAAACGCTCTGCGGGTCGGCACGGTTGAGCTCTGTCAGGGGGCAGCGGCGCACGGCGTGGTCAATGCGATGGTCACGCTCGTCTCCCGTCACAGGCGGCTGGGGCAGCTCAAGGGGCTGACCAACGCTGTCCTGCGCAAGATCGCGGCCGAGGGGCCGGAGGCCTGGGATGCCTTGCGTGCGCCCCGCCTGCCCAAGTGGTTGCGCGGCCCGCTGGTTCAGGCTTGGGGCCCGGAGGTCGTTGCAGCCATGGAGCGGGCGCATTTCGTTGGTGCGCCCCTGGACCTCACGGCGAAATCCAACCCCGAAAAGGTGGCTAAGGCGACGGGCGGCACGCTTTTGCCAACGGGCAGTGTCCGGATCATGCAGGCGAGCCAGGTCTCCACCATGCCCGGCTATGAAACGGGGGAGTGGTGGGTACAGGACGCCGCCGCTGCACTGCCGGTCCGGATCCTGGACCCGAAGAAAGGGGAATCGGTGCTCGACCTCTGTGCGGCACCGGGCGGCAAGACGATGCAACTGGCCGCCGCCGGGGCAGAGGTCACGGCGGTGGACACATCAGAGGCGAGGATGGCGCGGGTAAAGGAAAACCTGACACGCGTCGGGCTGCAGGCCAGGCTGCTGACTGAGGACGCCCGCAAGGTGAGCGGCCAGTGGGACGCGATCCTCCTCGACGCGCCCTGCTCGGCCACAGGCACAATACGCCGCCACCCGGATCTGCCCTTTGCCAAGGATGGCTCCGAATTCGGCGCTCTGATCGAACTGCAATCGGAGCTGCTGGACCACGCCTGGGGGCTGCTGAAGCCCGGCGGACGAATGGTCTTTTGCACCTGCAGCCTTCTCCCAGATGAAGGGGAAGTGCAGGTTGAGGAGGCCTTGGCGCGGCATCAGGACATGCGGGTGGATCCCGATGCGCTGAAGCAACCGGGGGTCGAGGCGGATTGGATCACCGAGGAAGGCGGTCTGCGTCTGCGGCCCGACTATTGGTCGGGTCGGGGCGGAATGGACGGTTTCTACATTGCCTGCCTGCGCAAGGCAGGCTGATCAGCAGTCCTCGGGCGGTGGGTTTGGAATAGCCAGGTAGTCCGTTGCGGGGATCCGGACGATGCCCCTAAGGCCAAGGGCGGCAAGGTCTTTGTTGTCCAGCTTTCCGATTGCCGCGCTCACCGCCGCAAAGACCGCCCCGGCCTGATCCGTGAGCCCGGTGATGTAGGGCAGTCCTGGCGTCGGCTTGGTCACGGTAAGGACCCGCAGATCTTGCGCAAAGCCATCGTAGCGTTGCATCAGGCGCCAACTCACTGCATCCAGCGCGGCGATATCGGCCCGCCCCTCCGCCACCGCGCGGGCGGAATTAAGGTGGCCGTGGGTCTGAAGGCGGTCCTTGAACCAGAAACCCATCGCGCGGGCCAATGCATGGGGCGCGGCATAGCCTGATTGCGATCCCGTTTCGTTGTAGGCAAAACGCGCATCTGCGTAATCGACCAAGCGCTCTCTTGCATCCTCCCGGTGCACCACGATCACGCTGTGATAGTAACCCGGCGGGCAGCCCTCGACCCCGAAGTCCGGGGTGCCGACCAGAACAACCTTGCCATGCAGAAAGCGCCGGTAGGGCATGCCGCAGGTCTGGCTCAGCACCAGATCGGGGGACGTCCAGACCGCTATCGGATCGACGGTGTTCGCCAGATGCGTGGGCGCGGCGATCCCCCGTTCCGCCAATTCTGCGCGGATCAGTTCCCAGTAGCGGCCTTGCGCAGCGTCCAGTTCTGGTCTGGCGTACATCATCAGACTGGCAATCACGGGGGCACCTCCTTGCCCACCTTGCTACGCCGCAACGGTGCCCCGCAACAGTCCCCCTTGCGAACAATCCTGCCGATGCGGTGGCTAAGGCCGAAAAGGCGGTGACTCGCCCGGTGCCCATAGCTATGCTGTCGGCGTAGGCGCCATCAGAGCGTCTGGGCAGTGGATTGATCATGGGCTTTTCCCAAATGAAAACGCGCAAGGCGCGGTTTCTGGACATGTGGCACGCCCGCATGGCCACCCGGACGCGTGCGCAGGTCAAGGGCTTCGTCTCCTCGCCCGAGCCACGGACCATCGGTTCTTTCGCGCGCGGAAGGCAGCTGATTTCGGGAAATTACCTTTTTGCGGGCACCCTCATCCATGCGCCGGGGCAAAGCATCTGGGACCTCGACCCGCCCGATGCGAACTATGCTGCCGAATTGCACGGTTTTGCCTGGCTGGACGATCTGGCAGCCGTCGGCGATCCGGCTGCGCGGGAGGTGGCGCAATACTGGCTTTGGGGTTGGATCGAGCGGTTCGGGAAGGGACGCGGCCCGGGCTGGACCCCTGACCTGACGGGGCGGCGTCTGATCCGCTGGATCAACCACGCGATCTTCCTTTTGCGCGGGCGCGAGAGCGATCAGAGCCGCGCCTTCTACCGTTCACTCACCCAACAAACGCAGTTCCTGTCGCACCGCTGGCGGGGCGCGGCACCGGGTTTGCCGCGGTTTGAGGCGCTGACGGGGCTCATCTACGCGGGGCTCGCGCTTGAAGGTCAGGAAGGACTCGCCGATCCGGCGGTCAAGGCCCTGGCCCGCGAATGCGCCAGCCAGATCGACGCGCAGGGCGGTCTGCCCACACGCAACCCCGAGGAGTTGCTGGCGGTCTTCACCCTTCTGACCTGGGCCGCCGCAGCCCTGAGCGACGCAGGGCGCGGCACGCCCCGGGAACACATCGCGGCGATCGAACGCATCGCGCCCACGTTGCGCAGCCTGCGCCATTCGGATGGCGGGTTGGCCCGCTTTCACGGCGGCGGCCGCGGGCTGGAAGGCTGGCTTGACCACGCCCTTGCCGCCTCCCACGTCAAGACCGCGCAGCCGGACGGTCTTGCCATGGGCTTCGTGCGTCTGTCGGGCGGGCGCACCAGTGTCGTGGCAGACGCGGCCAAGCCGCCCAGTGGGACCGCCTCCTACAATGCCCATGCCTCGACACTCGCGTTTGAGTTGACCTCGGGGCGGCGGCCCCTGATCGTCAACTGCGGATCGGGCGCCTCCTTCGGGACCGACTGGCGACGCGCGGGAAGGGCGACCCCTTCCCATTCGGCCCTCTGCATCGGGGGGTATTCCAGCGCGCGGCTGGCCGATCCGGATCGCCGCAGCGGGCACGAGGAACTGATCGACGGGCCCACCCATGTCCCGGTTGAAATCAGCCACCTGCCCGACGGCATTCGTTTTGAGGGTGCACACAACGGCTACGTGCGCAGCCACGGCATCACCCACGCCCGGACACTGGAACTGACGCACGACGGGCGTGGACTGGCTGGCGAAGACATGCTGCTCGCGTTGGAGGATGCGGACAAACGCCGCTTTGATTCAGCCCTCGATGCCCGTGGACTGAAGGGCTTGAAGTTCGACATCCGGTTTCACCTCCACCCGGATGTGGATGCCACCGTTGATCTGGGCGGGGCGGCCATTTCCATGGCGCTGAAAAGCGGGGAAATCTGGGTCTTTCGCCACGACGGCACCCAGACCCTGTCGCTTGAACCGGGGGTCTACCTGGAGACCACGCGCCTCAAACCCCGCGCGGCAGAGCAGATCGTGCTCTCCGGCACTGCCTTTACCTATGCCACCCGTGTCCGCTGGTCCTTGTCCAAAGCGCAGGAAACTGCGATTGGCGTGCGGGACTTGTCCATGGACGAGCCCTACTACGACGAAGACTGACTTGAGGACCCAAACGATGCCCGATCTCGCCCCCGTCCAACGTGCCCTTCTTTCCGTTTCAGACAAGACCGGTCTGGTCGACCTGGGCCGCGCGCTGGCGGCGCAGGGGGTCGAACTGTTGAGCACGGGCGGCACGGCCAAGGCCCTGCGCGATGCAGGGCTCAAGGTGCGCGATGTGGCAGAGGTAACGGGTTTTCCCGAGATGATGGATGGCCGGGTCAAGACCCTGCACCCGGTGGTGCACGGTGGCCTGCTGGCCCTGCGGGACAACAAAGACCATGTCGCGGCGATGGAGGAACACGGGATCGGCGGTATCGATCTGGTGGTGGTGAACCTCTACCCCTTTGAAGAGACAGTGGCCAAAGGCGCGGAGTACGCCGAGGTCATCGAGAATATCGACATCGGCGGGCCTGCAATGATCCGCTCTGCCGCCAAGAACCACGGTTTTGTCACGGTTGTCGTCGATACTGAAGACTACGGCGCGGTGATCGAGGAGTTGGACGCGCACGGGGGCCAGACCACCTATGCCTTGCGCCAAAGGCTGGCTCAGACGGCCTATGCCCGCACGGCGGCCTATGACACTGCGGTCAGCACATGGATGGCCGGGCAGGTCGATGCCACGCCCCGCCGCCGCACCTTCGGCGGCACGCTCGCGCAAACGCTGCGGTACGGCGAAAACCCGCACCAGCAAGCGGCCTTCTACACCGATGGTTCCAACCGCCCCGGCGTGGCCACGGCAAGCCAGCACCAGGGCAAGGAGCTCTCCTACAACAACATCAACGACACCGATGCGGCCTTTGAGCTGGTGAGTGAATTTGCGTCGTCGGATGGTCCCGTGTGTGCCATCATCAAGCACGCAAATCCTTGCGGCGTGGCGCGTGGCAAGACCCTCACGGAAGCCTACAGCCGCGCCTTCGATTGTGACCGCACATCGGCCTTTGGCGGGATTATCGCGCTGAACCAGCCGCTTGACGGTGAAACGGCGGAGGCGATCAGCGGTATCTTTACGGAGGTCGTCATCGCCCCCGGTGCCGATGCCGATGCCATCGAGGTCTTCTCGAAAAAGAAGAATCTGCGCCTGCTCACCACCGATGGGCTGGCCGATCCCGCCACCGCGCAACTGGCCGCGCGTCAGGTGTCTGGCGGCTGGCTGGTGCAGGACAAGGACGTGGGCCGCATCACCCGCGATGACCTGAAAGTGGTGACCAAACGCACCCCATCGGAGCTGGAATTGAGCGACATGCTCTTTGCCTGGACCGTGGCCAAGCACGTAAAGTCCAACGCCATCATCTACGTCAAGGACGGTGCGACGGTGGGCGTCGGCGCGGGCCAGATGAGCCGTGTGGACAGCACCCGTATCGCCGCCCGCAAGGCTCAGGACATGGCGGATGTGATGGGTCTGCCCGCGCCGCTCACCCAGGGATCGGTCGTGGCCTCTGACGCCTTCTTTCCCTTTGCGGATGGCCTGATCACGGCGGCAGAAGCCGGGGCGACAGCCCTCATCCAGCCCGGCGGGTCCATGCGTGACGAAGAGGTGATCCAGGCAGCGGATGAGGCAGGGCTGGCGATGGTCTTTACCGGCATGCGCCACTTCCGTCACTAGAGTGGGGCTCCGATGCCACTGTTAATATGGTCCGCCTTTGCCGCCTTTCTGATAGATCAAATCAGCAAATACCTGGTGATCCACGTGTTGGAGCTTTCCCGCATCCGATCGATCGAGGTGCTGCCGCCGGTGCTCAATTTCCGCTACGGTGAAAACCGGGGGATCAACTTTGGCCTTTTCGGCGACGGTGCAGAAGCCAGCCGCTGGTTGCTGATCGGCCTCGCGGTGATCATCTGTGCGGCGGTGATCCTCTGGGTGCGGCGCACGCAAATGCGTCCCGTTGCGCTGATCTGTGCAGGACTGTTGGTCGGCGGTGCGCTGGGGAATGTGGTGGACCGCTTGCTTTATGGCTACGTGCTCGACTTTCTCAACAATAGCTGCTGCGGAATCGAAAACCCCTTCGTCTACAACCTCGCGGATGTCTTTATTTTCCTGGGGGCCATCGGCTTGATTTTTCTGGCGGAGGATAAAACGAAGGCCGCCAAAAAACGCCAGTGACATTACCCGCTTGCCTGCGATATTGAAGGGCAGACCCGAAGGAGACGCCACATGCGCCGCATCGTGCTCATCACCCTGCTACCGCTGGTGCTTGCCGCCTGCAACAATCAGGGCTTGCGGGACCTTCGGACCAATACAGGCGGGCCGGATGAATTCATGATCCAGCCGGTCAAACCGCTGGAAGCACCCGACAGCTATGAAACGCTGCCCCCGCCCACGCCGGGGCAGGCCAACCTGACAGACCGATCCGCGCTGGACGAAGGCATCGTAGCCTTCGGCGGCCGTCCCGCAGCCGTATCGGGCGGTATTCCAGCCAGCGATGCAGGACTTGTGCGCCACACCAGCCGTTTTGGCGTTGATGGCAATATCCGCGAGGACCTGGCAGAGGCAGACGCGGATTTCCGCAAGCGTAAGGCCCGTTTCACCCAGTTCCGTATCGTGCCGGTGGACCGCTACAATCAGGCCTACCGTCGCGAGGCACTGGACCAGGACGCCGAAGCACGGCGCTGGCGCCGTGCGGGTGCGCGCACCCCTTCCGCACCCCCTGCGGTGCGCTGACGCAGCGCCTTACAACTTTGTAATTTGCCTTGAATGTGTGGCCCGGGCACACACCTATGGTCACATAGTTTCCGACCAGAGGACGCACCATGATCAGATTGCCGATCATCGCAGCACTGCTGGCCCTGGCCATGCCCCTCGCGGCGCTCGCCAAGGACGCAGTGAATGAAGCGGTTACCACCTTCACCCTTGAAAATGGCATGGAAGTCGTCGTGGTCGAAGACCATCGCGCCCCGGCCGTTCAGCACATGGTCTGGTACCGGGCGGGCTCCGCCGACGAGCCGAAGGGTTCCTCCGGTGTTGCGCATTTCCTTGAGCACCTGCTTTTCAAGGCCACCGACAAGATGGAGGCGGGCGAATTCTCCGCTACCGTGGCCGCCAACGGCGGGCGGGACAATGCCTTTACCAGCTATGACTATACCGCCTATTTCCAGCGCGTCGCCGCCGACCGGCTTGAGCTGATGATGTCCATGGAATCCGACCGGATGAAGAACATCCGCCTGACGCCGGAAAACATCGTGACGGAGCGGGACGTGATCCTGGAAGAGCGCAACCAGCGAACCGAAAACAATCCCAACGCCCTCTTTGGCGAACAGCTGAACGCCGCCCAGTACCTGAACCACCGCTACGGCGTGCCCATCATCGGCTGGAAGCACGAGATGGAAGAACTGGATCTGCAGGACGCGCTCTCCTTTTACCAGACCTACTATTCCCCCAACAATGCGATCCTCGTGGTCTCCGGCGATGTAGAGCCGCAAGAGGTGCGCCGCCTTGCAGAAAAATACTATGGCGTGATCCCCGCCAATCCCGACCTGCCACAGCGTCTGCGCACCGAGGAGCCGCCACAGATCGCCGAACGCCGCCTGATCTTTCGCGACGCGCGCGTGGCGCAGCCCTACGTCAGCAGATCCTACCTGGCTCCCGAGCGTGATCCCGGTGCGCAGGAGAAAGCTGCGGCGCTGACCATGCTGGCCGAAATTCTGGGTGGCGGGACCACCTCCTACCTGACTGAAAAACTGCAGTTCGAAGAGCAGCTTGCCACCTATACCGGTGCCTTTTACCGGGGGGCCTCTCTCGATGATACGACCTTTGATCTGATCGTCGTTCCCGCGGCGGGCGTTACTCTGCAGCAGGCCGAAGAGGCGATGGACGAGGCGCTTGCAAGTTTCACGGAAAGCGGAGTCGATACCGCGCAACTGGAGCGGATCAAGTATCAGATCCGCGCCAACCAGATTTACGCCCGTGACGACGCCGATGCCGTTGCCAACCGCTACGGTCGTGCGCTCTCCATCGGGCTGACCGTGCAAGACGTGCAGAACTGGCCAAAGGTGCTCGACGCTGTCACGCCGGAGGACATCATGCAGGCAGCAGAAGAGATCTTTGACAAACGCCGTTCTGTTACCGGCTGGCTGATGAAAGAGGAGGCCACGCAATGAGGCTGATCTACGCGCTGATCCTGACCTTCCTTACCAGCCTGCCCGCGCGGGCGGAGGTGGAGATCAGGGAAGTGATCAGCCCTGGCGGGTTGACCGCCTGGCTGGTTGAGGAACCATCCATTCCCTTCGTCGCGCTTGAGATCCGCTTTCGCGGCGGAGCCTCGCTCGATCCCCGTGACAAGCTGGGGGCGGTCAACCTGATGACCGGTCTGTTGGAAGAGGGGGCAGGCGACATGGACGCGCGGGCCTTCACCCGCGCCGCCGAGGCGCTGGCCACCTCCATTGACTTCGATGCCTCCCGCGATGCGGTCTCGATCTCCATGCGCTTTCTGACCGAAAACCGCGACGCGTCCGCGGCCCTTTTGCGGGCAGCCTTGCAGGAGCCAAGGTTCGATCCGGAGGCGATTGAGCGGGTGCGCGGACAGGTGCTGTCCGTCATCCAGTCGGACTTGAAGGATCCCAACGACATTGCGGGCGACACCTTTGCAAAGATTGCTTACGGAGATCATCCCTATGCCTTCCCCGTCAACGGCACGATCGAGACCGTCACGGGGCTGACCCGCGACGATCTGATCGAAACGCACCGAAACGTGCTGGCACGCGACCGCATCTACATTGGCGCGGCGGGCGACATTTCGCCCGAAGAGCTTGGTGCGTTGGTCGACGATATCCTCGGCGATCTGCCCGAAGAGGGCGCACCCATGCCAGAGCGTGCCAATGTGATGATCCCGCCCGGCGTAACTGTCGTGGACTTCGCAACGCCCCAGTCCGTGGCCCTTTTCGGCCAGCCCGGCATCAAGCAAAGCGATCCCGACTATTTTGCCGCCGTGATCCTGAACCACGTTCTGGGCGGCGGTTCCTTCGAAAGCCGGCTGATGAATGAGGTTCGCGAAAAGCGCGGGCTGACCTACGGCGTATATTCCTACCTCGCCTCCCGTGATCTGGCTGAGGTCTACCTGGGCTCCGTTAGTTCGGCCAATGACCGCATCGCCCAAGCCGTCGACGTGATCCGGGCGGAGTGGGTGAAGGCCGCCGAGGAAGGGATCACCCCCAAAGAATTGGAGGCCGCAAAGACCTACATCACCGGGGCCTATCCCCTGCGTTTCGATGGCAACGGGCCGATCGCGAATATCATGGTCGGGATGCAGATGTTGGGCTTGCCAATCGATTACATTGCCCCGCGCAATGCCCGGGTCGAGGCTGTGACGCTGCAGGATGTGAAACGGGTAGCGGAAGAGCTGCTTGATCCCGAAGGCCTGCATTTTGTCGTGGTTGGGCAGCCCGAGAATTTGGAGACGACCACCGGCAGCGACGGCTGATGATGCGCCGGGAGATGCGCGGTACTCTGGGCCATACCCCCTCTACTCGCCGTAAGGCACCCAGACGTTCTTGACCTCTGTTGCGGCCCGCAGGAAAGCGTGGCCGTCGCCCTCCGCTCCCATCCAGTCACGTGCCAACCCGTTGTTCACCCAGGTTCGCTTCAGATTGGCGGCAGAGGCCCGCTCTATCAGGCCGCTCAGCGCCTTTGCGCCAAAGGACCAGACCGCATCGACATCCATGTGCCCCGCCAGCGGTTGCGCCAGATCGGCCTGCGGGCCGGTCAGGATATTTACGACACCCGCGGGCACGTCCGAAGTCTCAAGCACCTGGATGAAATCCGTGGCCGCCAGCGGGAAGGGTTCGGAAGCGCATAGGATCACCCGGTTGCCCATCGCGATTGCGGGTGCCATGCACGAGATCAGCCCCAGGAGCGGCGCTTCCGCCGGGCAGAGGGCACCGATCACGCCCACCGGTTCCTTCATGGCAATCGCCACACCCCGGATCGGGACGCCATGCACTTGGCCATCGTACTTGTCTGCCCAGGCCGCGTAGGTAAAAAGCCGCTTGATGGCTGTTTCAACCTCCTTGTGACCGGAGCGTCCACCCTGCATCGAGTCCAACCGAGCGGCGAACTCATCTGCCCGCGCAGCGAGGTTTTCACCGATGTAATAGAGGATCTGTGCGCGCAGATGCCCGGTGGTTTTCGACCAGCCCTTCGCGGCCTGCGCCGCCTCCACGGCATTGCGCACGTCCTTGCGGTTGGCGATTGAGGCATGACCCAGCAGCTTGCCCGACTTGCCCCAGACCGGGGCCGAATAACCCCCGTCTGGCCGCGCCTGCTTGCCGCCGATATAAAGCTTGGCCGTCCGGTCGATGGCATCAGCGGGTGCACCTTCCCCTGTATGGGGCTCGATTTCCTTCAGTGCCTTCCGCGTCCCCTTGGGCCGGGTGTAGGCGGCAAGCCCTTCCCAGCCGCCTTCGCGCCCGAAGCCACTTTCGCGCACGCCACCAAAGCCTGCGGCGGCATCCATCAGGTTGGTCCCGTTGACCCAGACGATCCCCGCAGCAAGTTTGGGCGCGATGTCGAGGGCGAGGTTCACGTTCTCCGACCAGACCGTCGCCGCCAATCCGTAACGGGTGTTGTTGGCCAGCTGCACCGCCTCTGCCGGCGTGCGGAAGGTGGTGGACACCAGGACCGGGCCAAAGATCTCTTCCTGCATCAGGGTATCGGCAGGGTTCAGCCCGGTGATCAGGGTTGGCGGATAGAAGGCACCTTCCGATGGCATCTGCGTTTCAGCGACATAGGCTTGACCCGCGTCGTTGGCGGCAACCATCTCGTTCACATTGCGCAACTGAACGGGATCGACGAGCGCACCAACGTCGATGCTCTTGTCCAGGGGATTGCCGACCCGGAGGTTGTTCATTCGCGCGCGCAGTTTGCGGTAGAAGAGGTCGGCGATGGGTTCATGCACAAGGAGGCGCGAGCCTGCACAGCAGACCTGGCCCTGGTTGAACCAGATGGCATCCACCAGTCCCTCGACAGCTGAATCGATGTCCGCGTCGTCAAAGACGATGTAGGGGCTCTTGCCGCCCAGTTCCAGCGTCAGCGCCTTGCCGGACCCGGCGGTCGCCTCGCGGATGCGGCGGCCCACTTCGGTGGAGCCGGTGAAGGCGATCTTGTCCACCTCTGCCGCCACAATCATCTCACCCACCGCACCGTCGCCGGTCACGATGTTGACCACGCCTTTGGGCAAACCGGCCTGTCGGCAGATATCAGCAAACAGAAGCGCGGTAAGCGAGGTATATTCGGCGGGTTTCAGCACCACCGTATTACCCATGGCCAGCGCCGGGGCGACCTTCCAGGCCAGCATCAGCAGGGGGAAGTTCCAGGGGATGATCTGGCCACAAACGCCCAGCGCTTCGGTCTCGGGCAGCTCACTCTCCATCAACTGTGCCATGCCAGCGTGATAGTAGAAATGCCGCTGCGACAGGGGCACGTCGATATCGCGCGCCTCGCGGATGGGCTTGCCGTTGTCCAGAACCTCGAGCACCGCGAAGAGGCGGCTGTGCTTTTGCAGAAGCCGTGCCAGGGCGTAGATGTAGCGGGCGCGTCCGTGACCACCCAGCTTCTCCCACCTGGGTTGGGCTTTGCGCGCGGCCTTCACGGCAGCATCGACGTCTCCTTGCGTAGCCTGTGTAAGAGTTGCCAGCACCTCACCCGTCGCGGGGTTCCTGCTCTCGAATCCCTCGGCTGGTTCGGTAAAGGCCCCGTCGATGAAGTGGCCGAACCGGTCGCCCTGATCCACCAGCCAGGCCAGCGCCTCTGCCGCCGATTCCGGCGCGGGTCCATATTCCATCGTCTCGAAAATATCCGCCACGCTCATCGGGTGATCCTTTCTTTTGTCGTGCCCTGCTCAACTCGTGGCATGGCGATAACCTGCGGAGTAATATCCGGTGACGTGATGTTCCAACTGCCGCTCGATGTCATTGAGCAGGGACGAGGCACCAAAGCGGAAAAGGTCGGGCCGCGTCCAGCGGTCGCCCAGCTCTTCCTTCATCAGGGCCAGATAGGTGATCGCATCTTTAGCCTTGGAAATCCCGCCCGCGGGCTTGTAGCCGATGCGAAGGCCGGTCCGGTCATAGTAGTCCCGGATCGCGCGGATCATCACAAGGCTGACGGGCAGGGTGGCATTGACACTTTCCTTGCCGGTGGAGGTCTTGATGAAGTCCGCCCCCGCCATCATGCAGACGAGTGATGCGCGCGCGACGTTGCGCAAGCTGCCCAGCTCTCCGGTGGCCAGTATCGCCTTCACATGGGCCTCGCCGCAAGCGGCGCGCATGGCCTTCATCTCATCGTAAAGGGCCTGCCAGTTGCCCGACAGGACGTGGCGGCGGGAGATAACGATGTCAATCTCCGTTGCTCCCTCGGCCACGCTCATCTCAATCTCGCGCAAACGCAGCTCAAAAGGTGACAGGCCTGCGGGGAAACCGGTCGAGACAGCGGCGATGGGGATATTCGTTCCCTCCAGCGCCTTTCGGGCCGCCGGGATCATCTCGTGATAGACGCAGACTGCGCCGGTCGTGATCGGCCCCATGCCCAGGGCTTCCAGCAGCTGCGGGGCGACGGGCTGGCGCGCCTTGGCGCAAAGCCGTTCGACCCGCCGTGCCGTGTCATCGCCCGATAGGGTAGTCAGGTCGATACAGGTCACCGCCCGCAAGAGCCAGGCTGCCTGGTGGGCCTTCTTGACCGACCGCCTTGCGGGCAGGCTCGCCGCCCGCCGCTCGATGGCCGATGTGTTGGCCTGCGCGCTGAGTACCCAGTTCAGATCCAGCGGCATGCCCTGATTGCGGGGTTCCGTCACCTGCGGAAGCTGATCCGATGTCGCGGTCGTGGCTGTCTGGTTGGGATAGGTAAGGGGCGCGGCCATGGGCGTCTCCGGCAGTGTCAGAGCGCCCAAATTGACATGCGCTGCCCCCCCTTGGCAAGGCGTCCTGACCTGCAGTGACCCGCCGTCGTCCGGGCAAGGGGGCCTGACCCTAGCTGCCCTTGTAGGTCGAAAAGCCAAAGGGTGAGAGCAAGAGCGGCACATGATAGTGCGCGTCCGTGTCCGAGATGCCGAAGCGAATGGGGATCTGGTCGAGAAAGCGCGGCTTTTCCTGTGCGGCGCCGATCGCGTCAAAGTATCCGCCTGCCTCAAAAACCAGCTCATATGTGCCTGCCACCATCTGACCCTTCGGCAGGATCGGCGCATCCGTGCGCCCGTCCGCGTTGGTCGAGGCACTGGTCAGTTTCATCCGGTTGGTTCCTTCGATGCGGAAAAGCGTGATCTCCATGCCTCCCGCGGGGCAGCCGCGCGCTGTGTCCAGTACATGTGTGGTCAGGTATCCGTCGGCCATCGTCCGTTC
>JABDKA010000183.1 GCA_013002405.1 Sulfitobacter sp.
AAAACATTAAGGATAAACGTGGGGTTTTACAGTGGGATAGCTCTGTCCCCGCGGGGACAACCACCTCGATCCGGGTTGAGACGGACATCCGCTGGCCGGAAGGGAAAGTGCTGCGCTAGAGGGATTCGGAGACTTCGGAATCCGCCTCCTTCTCGACGGTCAGGCCATGGGTGACGTGCGAAGAGCCGGGCAAGGCAGAGCGAAACCTCATGACAGGGGAGCAGCCAAGCTCCAAGGCCTTGCAGGCACGGGTGCCAGAGGACCGCTTGTGAAGGGTCGGGCCACCCCTGCCGGTCTCGGGTCGGCAAGGAGCGGCTGACGCGCGGCTGGGTCTCTCATCCACCCGGCGGGGCGGTTTCGGACTCGTCTGGCAGTCGATCCCCTTCTGCAAACACTGGCGCACATGATGACTGATGGTGACATCCTCGGCGGTTGCCATGACACGCGCCTCCAGCAACATTTGCTTTGGACTGACCTTTTCCCATTCCACGCCCGCAGCGTGCGACCATCATCGTTAAGCCTCGGTTAAAACCGTTCTGCGCGCACAACTTCACAGTCCTGGATCGAGACTACCCCGATGTGCCTTTCCACGACCGCAAAGGCCGCCTCCAGCATCTTATCCAGACGGTCGGGCCGGATGATGCAGACCACCTGCACCATGCCAGAGGCGCGGCTGACCTGACCGGCCCGGTTCCAGCTACCCGAGCGGCCTGACCCACCCAGTACTGGCAGGATCGTGTAGCCCGTCACGCCCGCATCGTTCAGCGCTTTGGTCAGGCGCGATTCCATCACCGCCTCGATGATGATCGCAACGCGCTTTGCCTTGTGGGTCTGCATCTCAGCCTCCGGTCAGGGCCTGGGCCACGGCCACATAAAGCGGCAGGCCCAGGGTCAAATTGAAAGGGAAGGTCACGCCCAGCGACAAGGTAAGGTAAAGTGAGGGGTTCGCCTCGGGCAAAGCCACCCGCATGGCCGCAGGCACTGCGATATAGGAGGCTGAGGCCGACAGTGTCATCAGCAGCGCAATACCCCCCGTCGAAAGGCCCAGCAGCAGGCCGGTACCCAGCCCGATGGTCGACCCCACAAGCGGCATCACGACACCGAAGGCCAGAACCCCGGGCCGCAGCACACCACTCCCCTCACGCAGGCCACGCCCCGCCACCAATCCCATATCCAGCAGGAAGATGCAGAGCACGCCTTTGAAGGGCGAGACGATAAAACTGGAGATCTCCGCAAGTCCTTCGGGGCCCGTGATCATGCCGATCAGGAAGGACCCCACCAAGAGGACGATGGAGCCATTAAGCATGATTTCCCGGAGCAGCGCGCTGTCCATGCCGCGTGCATCGCTGCCGCCACCGCGGGCGACCAGCCAGAGGGCTGACAGGATCGCTGGCGCTTCCATTGCCGCGGCCACGGCCACCATATAGCCCTCCGAGCCGATCCCCTGGCTTTCCAGTACGGAGGTGCCCGCAACGAAGGTCACGATGGAGATGGAGCCATAGTGCGCCGCCACCGCCGCCGCATCGAGCCGTTCGAGCCGGGTCATCACCCGCAAAAGCCCGAAGGCGACCATCGGCAGGCCCGCCGACAGGATGATCCCCGCCAGCAGCGCGGCGCCCAGCCGTCCATCTATCCCGTGGTCCGCCACGCTGACCCCGCCTTTGAAACCGATGGCAAAGAGCAGGTAGATCGACAGGGCCTTGGCCGCTGCTTCCGGCACGCTCAGATCCGAGCGGAACAGGGAAGCAAGCAGTCCCAGCACGAAGCTGAGAATAATGGGCGAAATCAGGTTTTCGGCGGCCAGCGAAAGGAGTTGATCCATCCCCTCTGCCTATACCGCATGGAAGGAGTCAGTTTGTGGGTCGTAGTGTTCCAGCCCGCCTTCGCCGATGTCGTTCCACAGACCATGCAGGGTCAGTTCACCGGCACTCACAGCCTCTTCGATCCAGGGGAAGGTCATGAGGTTTTCAAGTGAGGTCACGATCGCCTGCTTTTCCATCGCGCGGGCCTGGTCGTGCTCATCCGCGATATCGGCGACCTTTTCGAAACGGGGGCGCAGGATGTCCATCCAGCGGCCGACAAAACTGCCCTTGGCCTCAAGCTCGGGCGCCTTGCCCTTGCACATATCGATGCAGCCCTGGATTCCGCCGCAGCCCGAATGGCCCATGACCATGAGGTTGGAAACCTTGAGCACCCGCACCGCATATTCCACCGCCGCCGAGGTGCCGTGGTGATCCCCGTCAGGCTGGAAGGGTGGGACAAGGTTGGCTATATTTCGATGGATGAACAGCTCACCCTGGTCGGCCCCGAACATCGGGATCACGTTCACCCGGCTGTCACAGCAGGCAATGACCATGGCACGGGGGTGCTGACCTTCCGTGGCCAAACGCTTGTAAAAGGATTTGTTGTCGGCGTAGCCGGTGGCTTTCCAGCCGTGATAGCGTTGCACCAGATAGTTTGGCAGTGGCCGGACCCTGTTCATCTTCGTCCCCGTTCTTGTCCTTCGTCCGGCAGCGTTATCGCAAAACAGAATCGAATTCGAGTGAAAATGCCGCACACCTTCAACCCTTTGGCCATCTGTTATTGCCCATATTCGCGGCGCCGTGGGGGCAGATCATAGGGTGAGAGAAATGGGTGTTCTGCAGCTTAAACCGACCGAACAGGTGACGGTCGATCCGGACCGCCTGGGCGCGCTCTATCATCAGTTGGGGGAGGCCGGGGCCGAAGACGTGGTCTGCCGCGCGCTCGAAGAGCTGGCCCAGCGTCTGGGCCAGTGTGACCGGCTCTACCGTGATCGGGACTGGACCAAGCTGCGCAAGAACAGCCGGTCCCTGATCGCCATCGCGGAACAGATCGGGATGGGCGGACTGGCCCGCGTGGCGAAGGATGTGACCCAATGCCTGGACCGGGGTGACGGCATTGCCGTTGCGGCCACCCTGTCGCGCCTGATCCGGGTTGGGGAGCGGTCGCTGACGGCGGTCTGGGATCTGCACGACGTACCCCTTTGATCCCTTGCGGGGCCCGCATGAAAGGTTAGGCTGCGGCATCGCCGATCCCAAGCAGAAGGACTGCCATGCCCCTTGTCTTTGCCGACCCGACCGATGCCGCCATCCCGCTTCATGCCGTCGAGGAGGAGGCGCTGGAGAGCTGGCTCTCAGATCAGCCCTCTGCGGTGGCAGCCTGGGTCAAGGCGCAGGGGTTCACCGGCGGACAAGGCCAGACGGTCACGGTGGCAGATCCGGAGGGGGCGATAGGACTTGCCGCCATCGGCCTTGGCACCTCCAAGGCCCGGGCGCGCGGGCGCTTCACTCTGGCGGCCGGGGCCACCAAGCTTCCCAAGGGGATTTACCGTCTGACCTCCGGCCTCAACCCCGACCGGGTGGAGAGCGAGGCACTGGGCTGGCTTCTGGCTGGATACCGGTTCGACCGCTACCGGGAGCAGACGGGCATGGCCGCGCAACTGGTCGCCCCCGATGAGGTGGACGCCGGACGGGCCGAAGCCATTGCGGCAGGAGAGGCGCTGACCCGCGATCTCATCAACACGCCCGCGTCCGACATGGGCCCGGATGAGCTCGAAGCGGCCGCGCGCGATCTGGCCGCACGTCACGAGGCGGGCATCGAGGTGATCCGCGGTGATGACCTGCAGGAGCAGAACTTCCCGATGATCCACACGGTCGGCCGTGCCTCCCCGCGGGCGCCACGGCTGATTGACATGCGCTGGGGCACGGAAGGGCCGACTCTCACCCTGGTGGGCAAGGGTGTCTGTTTCGATACCGGGGGGCTCAACCTTAAGCCTGCCGCCTCAATGGGCTTGATGAAAAAGGACATGGGCGGTGCCGCCGCCGTGCTGGGGCTCGCTCATATGATCATGGCAACGGGGCTGAAGCTGCGGCTGCGGGTGCTGATCCCGGCGGCGGAAAACGCGGTCTCGGGCAATGCCTTCCGCCCCGGTGACATCCTCACCTCCCGCAAGGGACTGACCGTTGAGATCAACAATACCGATGCCGAAGGACGACTGGTCCTGGCCGATGCTCTGGCCCTCGCGGATGAGGAGGAACCGGACCAGATCATCTCCATGGCGACGCTCACGGGGGCCGCGCGGGTGGCGGTCGGACCCGACCTTGCCCCCTACTACAGCGACAGCGCGGATTTCGTGACAGCTCTTGAAGAAGCGGCCACCGCTCAGGCGGATCCGGTCTGGCGGATGCCCTTTCATAGCCCCTACGAAACCATGATCGAACCGGGTATCGCCGATCTCGATAATGCGCCGAAGGGCGGCTTTGCGGGCTCCATCACTGCGGCCCTTTTCCTGCGCCGCTTCGTCGATGACAGTCCTTACGCCCATTTCGATATCTACGGCTGGCAGCCGACGGATGCGCCCGCGCGGCCCAAGGGCGGCGTGGGGCAAGGCACCCGCGCGCTTTACGCCGCTCTCGGCCCGCTTCTGAAGCTGTGAGCGATCCACGCATCACGCCCGATCCCGCGCTGATGCAGCGACAGGAGCGGATGCAGGTCGATGTTCCCCTGACCGACCTGTGCCGCAAGCCCGACGGCCCGCGTGACAGGCAATTGGTGTACGGGGATGCCATCACGTTGCTTGGCACATCGAAGGACTGGTCCTATCTACAGGCGACCAGAGACGGCTATTGCGGCTGGGTGCGGACCTCGTCGCTCGGCCCGCACCAGAGGCCGACACACCTTGTCTCTGCCCCCGCGACCCATGCCTACAGCGCGGCGGATCTGAAATCGCCCGAGCGGGTCAGCCTGAGCTTCGGCAGCCGCGTGGTTGTCCGGACGCAGAACAATTCCTTTGCCGAAACGTCGCTCGGCTACATTCCCAGCCAACACCTTCAGCCTGCGGACGCGCCGGAAACCGATCCCGCCACCGTCGCAAAGCTCTTTATTGGCACGCCCTACCTCTGGGGCGGAAACAGCCGCTGGGGAATCGATTGCTCGGGCCTTATCCAGGCGGCACTGTTGGCCTGCCACATCCCCTGCCCCGGCGACAGCGACTTGCAGATGGCCCTCGGGAAGGAGGCCACGCCGCCCTACCAGCGCAACGATCTGCTTTTCTGGAAGGGCCACGTCGCCCTCATCACCGACAGCGAGAACCTTATTCACGCCACCGCCCACAGCATGTCCTGCCTCATAGAACCGATCCAACGGGTCATCGCGCGAATTGAAAAATCGGAAGGGCCGCTGCTGGCGCACCGCAGGCTCTGAAGCGGTCTACCCCGCTCTTTTTTTGCTAAAAATACTCTTCCCAACGCAGGCCAAAGGACGCTCCGCCGGGATGTGATGGGCGCCCTATTCCACCGCGCGGATAAGCTTGCGCTCTAGCACCCGCAGGACGGACTTCAGATCATGGCCGCGCCGCAAGACCTGACCACCCGTTCCGATGACCGCGTACATCCCCTGCTTGCTGCGCAGTTTGGGGCGTTTTTCGATCCGGTAAAGCGGGATTTCTGCGGTACGGCGGAAGACGGAAAAGATCGCCACCTCCTTGAGACAGGAAATTCCGTAGTCGCGCCATTCGCCCGCCGCCACCATGCGCCCGTAGAGCGAAAGGATCACCGACAATTCGGTGCGGTGAAAGGCGATCTGCTCCGGCGGGCGTTCAAACGGGGTAACCTGTGGGGGAATATGTATCGTCATGGATTTACAGTTGCCGCTCGCCGGGCTCAAATCAAGTCCAATCGGTCGCCCAATGGGATTGAAGGCGTTACAGATAAATGCAAATGTCCGCGAAATTGAAACGCGAAAGACCGCCTGCATGACCCCCCAAGAGCGCGCGCGCAAATGCGCCGAGATCATGTTTTCCAATGACGTGGCCTCGCCCGGCTTGGGGATGGAGATCGTCGAAGTGGGGCCCGGCACCGCCACCCTGACCATGCGGGTGCGTCCCGATATGCTGAACGGGCACGAGATATGCCACGGAGGCTTTACTTTCACGCTCGCCGACAGCGCCTTTGCTTTTGCCTGCAACACATACAATCAAAACACCGTGGCGCAGCAGAACCAGATCACCTATCTGTCGCCGGGCCAACTGGATGAGATCCTGACCGCGACGGCGCAAGAGGTCTCGCGCACGGGCCGCTCCGGCATATACGACGTAACCGTGACCGGAGAGGACGGGCGCCAGGTCGCGCTTTTCCGCGGTCTGTCGCGGACGGTGAAAGGCCAGCATTTCGCGGAAGAGGAGACCGCCCCATGAAAGACCTCACCCCCGCCAAGAAGAGCCTCGATCCCATTGAGGTCGCGAGCCGCGACGAGATCGCTGCGCTTCAGCTAGAGCGGATGAAGTGGTCTTTGCGGCATGCCTACGACAATGTCCCCTTCTACCGGCAAAGCTTCGATGCGGCCGGTGTGCACCCGGACGATCTGAAGGACCTGTCGGATCTGGCCCGCTTCCCCTTTACCGTCAAAACGGATCTGCGGGACAATTATCCTTTCGGGATGTTCGCCGTTCCCCGCGAAAAGGTGGCGCGCATTCACGCCTCCTCCGGCACCACAGGGCAGCCGACGGTTGTCGGTTATACCAAGCGGGATCTGGAACATTGGGGTGCCGTCGTGGCCCGGTCCTTGCGCGCGGCGGGAATGCGTCCGGGGGATATGCTGCACAATGCCTATGGCTACGGGCTTTTCACGGGCGGTCTGGGGGTCCATCTGGGGGCCGACGCGCTGGGGCTGACCACCTATCCGATTTCGGGCGGCATGACCCCGCGCCAGGTCCGGCTGATCGAGGATTTCAAGCCCAAGGGGATCACGGTCACCCCCTCCTACGCCCTGTCGATCCTGGATGAGTTCGCTGTTCAGGGCCTCGACCCGCGCGCCTCCTCCCTCGAGGTGGGGATTTTCGGCGCAGAACCCTGGACCAATGCGATGCGGCGCGAAATCGAGCAAGCCTTTGATATGCATGCCGTCGACATCTACGGCCTGTCGGAAGTGATGGGCCCGGGCGTTTCGATGGAGTGTGTGGAAAGCAAGGACGGACTGCACATCTGGGAGGATCATTTCTACCCAGAGGTGATTAACCCCGAGAACGGCGAACCGGTGGCCGAAGGGGAACGGGGCGAGTTGGTCTTTACCTCCCTCACCAAGGAGGCTTTTCCCATCATCCGCTACCGCACCCGCGATCTGACACGGCTTCTACCGGGCACCGCGCGCACAATGCGGCGGATGGAAAAGGTGACGGGCCGCAGCGACGACATGATCATCCTGCGCGGCGTTAATGTCTTTCCAACCCAGATCGAAGAGGCCCTGATGGCGACAGAAGGCCTGGCACCGCACTTCCAGATCGAACTGAGCCGCCCCGACCGGATGGACCAGATGCTGGTCCTGTGTGAATGCGTGGACGCCGACCTGCCGGGCGAGGCGCGGGCAGAGGCAGCGAAAGCCCTGGGCGCGCGGATCAAGCAGACCATCGGGATCAGCGTCAAGATCGAGGTAAAGGATGTGGGCGGTGTCGCCCGGTCCGATGGCAAGGCAGTGCGAATACTGGACAACAGGCCGACGTCCTAGCACCGCGGTCCCTGTCCCGATCCGGGACCTCCACGCTTGCGGGAAAGGCCCACTGATCAAATCAGAACCAAACGGCGCTAGCCGCAGTCTATGGCCACGATGACGTCGGTTTCATCCAGTTTGACGTTCAACCTGTTCGGCAAGAAATCGAGCGTAACCGGATCCCCAAGGCGGTAGATCCGCTTGGGATCGGGCAAGGCCAGCGCGACGACCCGGTCCTGCCCCACGAGGTTTTGATAGGCAACCGCGTTGCAGGCATCGGCCGGACCACGCGGCGAAGCAGGCGACGGGGCGTCAGTGCAGGCGACAAGAACCGCCGCCGCCAATATTACAGCCAGATACTTCATCCCAATTCCCTCCCGTAGCGCGACAAGAACATCTCAACCGCGCCGTCGACAACCCGGTTTATCTCGGCTTCGGTCACGCCGTCGCTTACCCCAAAGATCAGTCGCGGCCAGATATCCGCTTTGCAAAGCTCTCCGAATTGGTCGGCGGCCAGCACGTAGTCCTCCAGACGCAATTCACCCCGTGCCTCCGCCCCTTCGAAATAGGCGGCCATTTCGGCCCGCATGACCGCCGGACCGGAGTTGTAAAATTGACGGCCCAGTTCGGGAAAACGATCCGCTTCGGCCACGCAGATGCGGAATATCTGCAATCCGAAAGTCGAAGTGATGAAGCGCAGGAAGTGACGGCCCGCCTGGCTGAGGACCTCACGCGGCGGGGCTGCCATGTCGATGCTGTCGAGCGCCTCGCGGCTCTGCCGGGCGCATTCGGCGTTGGCCACCTCCATGAAAAGGTGCCGTTTGTCGGGGAAATAGCTGTATAGCGTGGCCTTCGACACGGCTGCGACCCGCGCGATTTCGTCGACGCTGGCCCCCTCAAATCCGTCTGACATGAAAACGCTTCGCGCCCCCTCCAGAACCTGATCGTATTTGCGTCCCTTGCGGATGGTCGGGGAAAGTTCGGTCATCAGGGCTCCGGCGTTACAGAAGCCCAGGATATAAACCGTTTCGTTCAGTTCCAAGATTTAATTGCTCTGCGCCCCCGAAGGCCTGGTTGAATAAGCTCGCGGGGGTATTTAGAACTGTTCTAAACCAAGGAGCGTATGACATGCGTTTTACACTGGGGCGCAAGAGATTTCGGGACCTGACCGAGCAGGAAGTGCTGGCGCTGGCCATCTCTTCGGAAGAAGACGACGGTCAGATTTATCGCGGTTACGCGGAGCGGCTGCGCGCGGATTATCCCAAGAGCGCAGCCGTTTTTGACGGCATGGCGGCGGAAGAAGATCAGCACCGCAAGCGGCTGATCGACCTGCACCAGAAGCGCTTTGGCCCCACGATCCCCCTGATCAGGCGCGAGCATGTGTCGGGGTACTACGCCCGCCGCCCTGTCTGGCTGGTGGAGAACCTTGGTCTTGACCGGATCCGCGCCGAAGCGGCCGCGATGGAGCAGGATGCAGAACGGTTCTATCTGGCCGCGGCCGGCCGGACCAGCGATGCGGAGACGCGCAAGCTTCTGGGTGATCTGGCCGCTGCAGAAGCCGGGCACCAGAGCAAGGCAGAGGATCTGGTTGCGACGCACCTTGACGACGACAGCGTCGGGGAGGAGGACAGCCGTGCGCACCGGCAGTTCATCCTGACATGGGTGCAGCCGGGTCTGGCGGGGCTGATGGACGGATCCGTCTCCACCCTCGCACCTATTTTCGCAACCGCTTTTGCAACCCAGGACACCTGGACGACCTTCCTTGTGGGGCTTGCCGCCTCCGTTGGTGCCGGTATTTCCATGGGCTTTACCGAGGCCGCTTCGGACGACGGGGAGCTGTCGGGACGCGGGTCCCCGATCAAGCGCGGCTTCGCCTCGGGCATCATGACAACCCTCGGGGGCCTGGGCCACGCCCTGCCCTATCTGATCCCGGATTTCTGGACCGCGACAATCACGGCAATCATCGTGGTCTTTGTCGAGCTTTGGGCGATTGCCTGGATCCAGAACCGCTATATGGAGACCCCCTTCTTCCGCGCCGCCTTTCAGGTGGTGCTGGGCGGTGCGCTGGTTTTTGCGGCGGGGGTGCTGATCGGGTCGGGGTGACGCTTGCGCGCGTGGGTGAAGCTGGGTAATCCTGATCCATGCTCGCGATCTTTCTGAAAACGCTGCCTTTCTTTGTCCTGATCGGTCTGGGTTTCTGGGCTGGGCGGTCGAAGTTTTTCAGTGCGGAAGCGACGGCATACCTGACCAAGTTCGTTTTCTACTTCGCCCTTTCCGCGATGCTCTTTCGCTTTTCCGCCAACCTGTCGCTGGCCGAGGTTTGGGATACAAGGCTGGCGATGGCCTACCTCTGGGGCACCTTCTTTGTCTGGGGGATGGCGATGATGGTGGGGTTCCTGCGGGGGCTGGATCTGCCCACCACGGGGATCGAGGCGCAGTGCGCCGTCATCGGCAACACCGGCTTTCTGGGTGTGCCCATGCTGACCCTGCTGATCGGGCCGGACGCCATCGGGCCAATCCTGCTGGCGCTGGCGATTGATCTGGTCGTCTTCTCCAGCATCATCGTGATCCTGATCACCGTGGCGCGGGAAAGGAAGACAGCCCTGGAGGCGCTTAAACCTATCGGGCTGGGTCTGATGAAAAATCCCATGATCGTGGCCATCCTTGGCGGCTTTCTCTGGTCCGGTTTCGGCATCCCGATCCCGCTCCCGATGAACGATTTCCTTGGCCTTCTGGGGGCTGCCGCAACCCCCGGCGCTCTCTTCGCCATCGGGGCCACGCTGGCCCTCACCCAGCCCGACAAGATCGAGATCGCGGGCTGGCTTTCTTTCTGCAAGCTGGTGCTGCATCCGCTTTTCGTCGGATTTGCGGCCTTGGTCCTGTTCAAGGTCGACCCCTTCAAGGCAGGCGTGATCATCGCCGTCTCCGCCCTGCCGGTGGCTGGCAACATCTATATGCTGGCACAGCACTACGGGGTGGCGCCGGTGCGGGTTTCCACCGCGATCCTGGTCTCCACCGCGGCCAGCATCCTGACGGTAAGTCTGGTCGTAGGCTGGGTCCTGGGCGGCTAGGCCCCCTTCCGCTTTGGCCCCGCGCCGCGTACACCTTGGCCAAAGCAGATCAGCGAAGGACGCCCAACATGAAGACCATTTCAGAGAACGCCTGTTTCGGGGGCACGCAGGGGGTCTATGCCCACAACTCCGACACCTGCGGATGCGAGATGACATTCGGTCTGTTCCTGCCGGAAGAGGCGCAGGACGGGCCGGTGCCGGTCCTTTGGTACCTGTCAGGGCTGACCTGCACGCACGAAAACGCCATGACCAAGGCGGGTGCGCAGACATGGGCGGCGGAGCACGGAATCGCCCTGATTTTTCCCGACACTTCGCCCCGCGGGGATGATGTGGCAGACGATGAGGCCTATGATCTGGGCAAGGGGGCGGGTTTCTACGTCAATGCCACGCAGGACCCCTGGGCCCCGCATTACCAGATGTGGGACTACATCACCGAGGATCTGCCGCGCCTGATCGACGCGAATTTCGCAGTGGACCTGGAACGGCAGGGGATTACCGGCCATTCCATGGGCGGGCACGGCGCGCTGACCATGGCGATGCGCCTGCCGGGACGCTACGCCTCCGTCTCCGCCTTTGCGCCCATTGCCCATCCGAGCGTTTCTGACTGGGGGCGCAAGCAGCTGAGCGCCTATCTTGGCGCGGACGAGAGCAGCTGGCAGGCGCATGACACGACCCTGCTGATGCGGGAGAAAGGGTTCGACGGGCCGATCCTGATTGATCAGGGCGGCTCTGACCAGTTCCTCGATCTTCTCAAACCCGAGGCCCTGGCAGAGGCCATGGCCGAGCGGCGGCAGGAGGGCACCTTCCGGATGCAGAAGGGTTACGATCACAGCTATTTCTTCGTCTCGACCTTCATGGAAGACCATGTCGCCTTCCACGCTGACGCGCTTTACGGGCGGTAACGGGTGGCGCTTTACATCGACGCCGATGCCTGCCCGGTGAAGGCGGAGGCCGAGCGGGTGGCCACAAGGCACCGGGTACAGATGTACGTCGTCTCCAACGGCGGGCTGCGCCCCTCGCAGAACCCCCTGGTGGAGACGGTGATCGTGCCGGATGGGCCCGACGTGGCAGACATGTGGATCGCGGAGCGCTGCGGACCGGGCGACGTGGTGGTGACAGGAGACATCCCACTGGCCGCGAAATGCGTCGAGGCGGGCGCGCGCGTGCTCAAGCACAATGGCGAGGCGCTGACGGCGGCGAACGTTGGCAATGCGCTGGCAACCCGCGATCTGATGACCGACCTGCGCGCGGCCGACCCTTTCCGTCAGGGCGGCGGCAAGGGCTTTACCAAGGCGGACCGGTCCCGGTTTCTGGAAGCGCTGGAACGGGAGATGCGGGCGGCGGCACGCGATTGATCGACGGCTGCGCAGGATTGAGAGCGCAGGATTGAGTTCAATTTTGCAAGATTAAGCGAGAGCGGTGCGCCCTAGCGGTCAGGCCGTCCGCAGGCCCTGAAGGCGCGCTTCCCTGATAGGCAGGTGTACGATGGCGCTGAAAGCGCCGACGGCCACGCCGATCCACCAAACCGCCGTATAGCTGCCGAAGGCATCATACATCCGCCCGCCGAGCCAGACACCCACGAACGAGCCCAGCTGGTGGCTGAAGAAGACGATGCCATAGAGCGTGCCCATATAGCGCAGCCCATAAATATAGCCGATCAACCCCGCGGTCAGTGGCACGGTGGCGAGCCACAGCGATCCCATGCCC
>JABDKA010000190.1 GCA_013002405.1 Sulfitobacter sp.
GGGGCCGGAAGACCAGCACCAGCGCTACCAGCAAAGTGGCGATGATCTTGGAGAGCGTTGGGCTGAGGAAGACCGAAATGATGCCGTCCGACATGCCAATCAGCAGCGCCGCTACCACCGTCCCGCGAACAGATCCCAGACCGCCGATGATGACCACGATGAAGCTCAGCAGAAGCGGCTCAGCCCCCATCAGGTAATAGGCCTGCTGGATCGGCACGATGAGGACGGCGGCCAGGGCCGCGAGCCCCGCGCCGAGGCCGAAGACGATGGAATAGACCCGGCCCACGGGTATGCCGAAGGCCAGTGCCGTTTCCCGGTCCAACTGCGTGGCGCGCATGATCAATCCTGCCCGGGTGCGCGACAGGACCACCCAGAAGGCCAGCAGGATCGCGATGGCCGCACAGATGACGAAGATCTTGTAGGTTGTGATGCTGAGCCCCCAGGGGTAGAACATCTTGAGCCCCTCCCCGGTCCATTCGAACCAGGGCAGGGCGATGCGCTGGCTGAAGGGGGCCTCCACCGGGCGCGGCTCCGGCCCGTAGGTCATCAGGGCCGTCTGCTGCAGAATGTACAGAACGCCAATGGTACCTACGATAGTGGCTTCTGGGTCATAGTGGACCTGTTTCAGCACCAGCCGGTCGACCACCACGGCGACCAGTCCCGCCACAACGGGGGCGACCAGAAGTGCGCCGACAAAACCCACCGCCGGATGGCCCGCGACGGTGTCGGCCACGAACCAGGCCACCACTGCCCCCAGCATGAAGAATTCACCGTGGGCCACGTTGACCACACGCATCACGCCGAAGACAAGGCTTAGCCCCAGGGCGGTCAGCGCCAGCACGGCGGCTCCCACCGCGCCTTCCAGCACGGCCAAAAGAAGGTGTGGTCCGAAATCCATCGCTTGCCTGTAAATTGGCGGACCGGGCGTTGACGCCGGCCCGCCTCCTGCTTCCGCCTAGAAGGACTGGCTCGTGTAGTCGACCTCATCGGGGTAAAGCGTATCCTGGATGCTGGTCGTATGCACCTTGTTCAGGCGTCCGCCCTCGACCCGGCTGATGTACTGCACGCCAAAGACCTGGTGGGTCTTGCCGTTAAATAGCTTGGGTCCCTGCGGATGCATGTCGCTCTCGGGCATGTCGGTCATGGCCTCCACCGCTTCGATCAGCTTGGCGCGGTCGGCTGGCCCCTGATAGCCCGCGGCCTCCATCCCGGCCTTGATGACATAGAGCGTCTCCCAGCAGCCGAACATGTGAGCGTAGGTCGAGATATCCTTGGGATCAGAAATGGACGCCCCATTGTCGTCTACCCCCACGGCCGCGCGGAAAAGTTTGTCGTGGCTGGTCTGATCGGCCTGCGCGTAGCGGGGATTGCCCTCCCAGAAGTAGGTTCCTTCAAGGAACTCCAAACCGGGCGAGCCGAGATCCACCGCCTCGAGCGAGTCGATGAAACCGAAAAGCTCGGGCCGCGAGGGGCCGAAGAATTCGCCGAGTTCCTTGACGAAGGTCAGGACGGCGGGGCCGACCATCACGTGATAGATCAGCTCGGTTTCGCGCGGGATCTTGGGGAAGTACTTGGTAAAGGAGGTCTCGGTCGGCGGGATTGCGATATGCTCCAGCACCTCGCCGCCCTGGGCTTCAATCGCCGCCGTGAAGTAGTCGCGGTGGTCGTGGCCGAAGGCGAAGTCCGGGAAGATCATGGTGATCTTCTTGCCGAGGTTTTCGGCCACGTAGGGTGCCATCGCCTGAACCTGGCTTTTCACGTCCGTGATGCCCGGCTGGAGCGTATATCGGTTAAGCGCGCCCGAAGCGACGTGATGCCCTTCGGAGACCACGAAATAGGGGATCTTCTGCTCGCCCGCGGCGGGCGCAGAGCCATAGACGACATGGCTGAAAAGCGTGCCGAAAGCCACGTCGCAGTTGTGTTGGTTGGCGAACTTCTCAACCACCTCCGCGCCGCGCTTGGGGTCGGTGCCGTCATCTTCGGCCACGATTTCAATGGGTCGCCCGTTGATGCCGCCTTCCGCGTTGATCCTCTTGACCGCCGCTTCGGTTGTGCGCCCGTACCAGCGCCCGTAGGCGGCCCCGATGCCCGTCGAATGCTGTTGGAACCCGATGCGGATGGGGGCCGAGGATTGCGCGCTGGCGAAACGGTGCGCCAGCGGTGCTGCGGCCAGAAGGCCCCCGGCGGCGGCCCCCTTCAGAAGGGTGCGTCTGTCTGTCTTGAAGGTATTTGTCATTCCAACTCTCCCTGTTGGCGGGGCCTTTTCGGTCACCCGGAGATTATCACTCGATGTTGCTTGCATACATGCAACCTGTCCAGAAATTTCTCCGCCCCCTTGTTTTCAGGCCCCTTTCGGAGCGGCGAGCAACCAGAGACCGAGAAAGGTGTAGGCAATCATGAAAAGCGACAGGGGCAGGGTTGCGAAAGAGGCGCGTAGGTTGCTGCCGAAAAGGTCCAGCGCCATCCGGTGCGACAGGAAAACAGACCAGACGTGGCCGAACACCACCAGCCCGGCCTGGGTGAACCAGATCATCCGGACCGTATCGATAGAGTTGAAAAAGCCTGTGGTTACGCGGAATTCACCCAGACCCAGCAGGTCCGCGCCGGTGCCAAAGGGGTCGCTCAGGCCAGCTACGAGGTACTGCACCATGACCATGAAAGAGGTGAGGTAGTGGGCCATGTGATAGACCAGCGCGATGGGCAAAACGCAAAGTGCCATGGGCCCGAAGGCCGCCGCAAAGGAGGTCTGGCTTCGGGCGATCCGCAGGCCCGCCCAGATGGTCAGGGCGAAAATGCCCCAGAGCAGGGCGATGGTGGCCATAAGTCCGGCGATGGTCGGACCGATGACAGCCGAGCGACCGGGAAACTCCAGTGGATTCACCCCGATAAGGCCGAGCCACCAGAAGGTTTCATTGATCCCGTCAAAGCTGCCCACCCCCAGCAGCGTCAGCGCAAAGAGACCCGCGGCGGGCAGGGCCGGAAGCGCCACCACCTGCCATCCCGGCCCGCCCATCCCGGCGGGTTCACTCAGCCGCAGGGGGGCGAGCCTCGCGAGGCTGCCGAAGATGGCACGGCCCAGTTCCACCTGCCGCAGCCAGGCGGGACCGCAAAGCAGTGCGCCGAAGGCCATTGCCAGCCAATAGAGGCCGACGAAGCGGGCGAGCCTTTCGGGATCATCGGGGGCCACATCGGCCAGCAGGAAGGTTGCGAAGCCAATCAGGAGCAAGGTGGCGGGCCAGAGGCCCCAACGTTCCGGCAGGTGCACAAGAGCGCGCGGGAGGCCGGTAAGACGAAAGAGGCCGGTCCAGGGATTGATCCAGTGCCAGAGGTTGCCAAAAAAGGCGCTCAGGCTGACCAGCCCCATCCAGCCGAAGGTCCAGAAGCTCAGCGGCATGAGGTTGGACAGAGGGTCGCGCGGACCCGTGAGGCCGATGGTAATGAGAACCGCCAGCAGCAGCAGCGACAGGAGACTGGTCAGGGTGCGCGCCTTTTCGTTACGGCGGGCGGCCATCCTGCGGTGCGCGAAGAGCGCGCGCACACCATCGCCCGTTATGGCGAAGAGCGCCATGACCGTGAGGGCCACGGCACTCACCCCTGCGATGGTAAAGGCCCCGGTCGGCAGGAGCAGGACGAACCCCTGCTCGGACACGTGAGCCGCGACGGGGCCTGCAGCCGTCAGCAGCAGGCCAAAGGCAGGGAATAGGGCGCGCAAGAACATGAGCCATGTTTGCCGAGCGGACGGCCGATGAAAAGGCCTCAGTTGCAGTGGAGGCCATTGCGCCGTCACCGTTGACTATGCCGGAGGGCTGACGTTTTACTTGTATGCAAGCAAGTCAACGGGGGGCCCTTTCGCATGGGTGCAGGCGGGATCATCGGGGTGGATGTGGGCGGCACCTTCACCGATCTGGTGATGGTGGAGGGCGACACGGGCCAGATGCGCATCGCCAAGGTGCCCACGACGCTCGACAATCAGGCATTCGGTGTCCTTGCCGCCCTGACAGAGGCGGAGGTGGACCTGCCCGAGGTGGATCTGATTGTGCATGGAACCACCACGACCACCAATGCGGTGCTGGAACGCAAGCTGTCGCGCACCGGGCTTGTCACCACCCAAGGCTTCCGGGACGTGCTGGAGCTTGGCCGCCGCACGCGGCCGCAGGCCTACGGAATGAAGGGGGTCTTCATCCCCATCATCCCCCGCGATCTGCGGCTGGAAGTGCCCGAGCGGATGGATGCGGTCGGCGCCGTTGTAACCCCGCTCGATGAGGAATCCCTGAGGGCTGCGGTGACACAGCTGAAAGAGGCGGGCTGCGAGGCGCTGGTCATTCATTTCCTGCACGCCTACGCGAACCCCGCTCACGAAGAGCGTGCCGCGGAAATCGCTGCTGAAATCTGGCCGAATGATTATATCACCACCGGCCATTCGCTTCTGTCTGAGACGCGGGAATTCGAAAGGGGTGTGACGGCAGCGGTCAATGCTTCCGTCCAGCCGCTGCTGGAGCGCTATGTCGCGCGCCTGCGCAAGGAACTGTCCGACAAAGGCTATCGCGGCGATGTGTTGGTGATGAACGGCAATGGCGGCATGGTCTCCTCACAATTGGTGGCGAAGGAAGCCGCCAAGACCGTCATGTCCGGTCCGGCCTCCGGCGTCATGGCGGCGGCCTATACGGGCCGTCGGGCGGGGGAGGAGAACCTGCTGACCTACGACATGGGCGGCACCTCCACAGACGTGGCGCTGATCCGAAAGGGCACGCCGCCCGTCTCGAACGAGATCGAGGTGGAGTATGCCATGCCGATCCATGTGCCGATGGTGGATGTGCGTACGG
>JABDKA010000216.1 GCA_013002405.1 Sulfitobacter sp.
CGACATCGGTGGCGGATTCCTCCTGTGCGAAGGCCAGGATGTCACCGGTCGGTCCGTCGCTCGCGTTCCAGAGGAAGAAGGAGCCGCTTTCCGTCGATGGGATGTAGGTCTGCTGATCCAGTGCCACCATGCCGTTAGGGTTGGGCAGGTCGACAAGCGGCACCTGATAAATCACCCGCGTGATGCCTGTGTCGAAGGAGGCGGTCACGAACCCGTTCGGGTCCACCTCAACCGCGGTCATGTTCCCCACTGGAGAGCCATCCTTGGAAATGGATACGGGGGCAAAGCTATCTGACAGCTGCGTGATCCCGTCGCTGTCGTTCAGACGGCCGATGTCGATTTCAAGCGGGCCGCCGGGGACGTTGACAATCACCTGGCCGGTCACCGGATCGTATGCGCCACCACTGACCGTGGTGACCGCATCCAGCGTTCCGGCAGAGACCCGGTCATCCGCAAATGTCAGCGTGTATTCACCGATGACGGTGGCCGGATCGGACGAATCCACGATGGTCATGGTCCATTCGTTTGACGATCCGGTTGCGGGAATGGTCGGCTGAAAGGTGATGTTGATGTTCTCGGACGTGCCGAGGTTACCGTAATATTCAACGGAAAGGTCCAGCGCGTCGCCCGGCGCGGTGGCTTCGGTCTCTGTCGCGGGCAGATTGACGCCCAGTGTCATGCTTGTCGTCGGTTCACCCGAGAACTGGTTCACATTGATCTGAACAGGCTCAAGACCATCGGCGGTATCGCGCGGAAAGGTCGGGATGGAGCCATCGGGCAGCGCGGGCCATCCCAGAAGGATCAGGCCGGAATCGGTCCGCAGGAAGCCATCTGCATCCGTACGGAAGGACCCCGTCGTGGTCAGGTACATGGTGGTGCTGCCGTTATCCAGTTCAACTTCCGTGGCCTGTGCCACCGGGATGAAACCGCGCCCCCGCACCGCAAGGTCGGTCGCGTTGGAGGTCGCAACCAGCGGCCCCCGCTCGTCAATCAGACGCTCTGACACGGCGCGCACGCCACCCGCGGAATAGCTGCCGCCGTTGGCCGAAATAACGACGGAGTGGAAATCCGTATCCACCCTTTTGTAGCCGTAGGTGGAGGAGTTCGCGATGTTGTCGGAGATGGATGCGAGCCGGGTCGCGTTCGCCTGCAGCCCTGCCACGCCTGCATTGAGCGAAGATGAAATGGTCATGGACACGCCTTTCTGCTGTATCTGTTGCCTCGGTCAGGGTCATACGGCGCGCAGGCTTAATGGCGCGCTAACAGATAAAATGCGTCCTAATCGGTCAGTTGCGGGGCACCTCGCGCAGCAGAACGATCTCAACCCTGTTATTGCGCTGGGCCATCGGATCACGCAGCACCGGATCGCGGTCCGCGTGGCCGGTGACGCGGCTGATCCGTTCCGGTTCTATCCCCTTGTCGGACAGAAGCCTGCGGGTCGCATCGGCGCGGGCGGCGGACCGTGACCAGACCGGGCTTTCGGCAATGACGACCGGGCTTGCACTCACATGCGCGCCCACGGCGATCCTGTTGGTCATGGCCTTGGCCGTCTGCGCCACGATGGATACCAGATCCTCCATCAGTTGGGTGGGGATTGCCGTGCGCGGTTCGAAAAGCGCGATGCCGTCCAGCTCAAACAGCTCGATCACCAGACCCTCATCCGTGATCCGTGTCACGATGTGGCGCATCTCGTTTTCCATCACGTTGCTTTCGCCGCCCAGCCCCAGCAGCAGCTCCTCCAGTGCCTTGAGTCCCGCCCCTTCTTCGTCGGCTTCCCGACCTAGCGCGCCGCGCGACTGCGCTTCCTCCGTTGGTCTTTCTGAGGTTGAACCGGTCCCAACGCGGGCCATCACCTGCTCGGAAAAGATACTGTCCCCGCCGAACGAACCATTTCCGCCGCCCGAAATGCGGTTCACCGGAATCGTCGGCGAAAAGTAGTCCGCGATTCCCTTGCGTTGCTGTTCCGTCGTTGCATTCAACAGCCACATCAGCATGAAGAAGGCCATCATCGCGGTCACGAAATCCGCGTAGGCAACTTTCCAGGCACCCCCGTGATGCCCGCCGCCGCCAACTACCTTCTTGCGCTTGATGATGACTGGTGCGGCATTTGCCTGCGCACCCATCTCAACCACCTTTTCTCACCCAAGGGTCTTGGTAAGGCGCAGGACTTACCGTTGGCTTAACATCTCTAATTGAACGAAATTGCGCCCTCTTGCCCTTGGCCCCTGTTTGACCCCTGATGGCGGGAAAGGGGAGGCCGATGCAGACCGCGCTTGAGACAGACAGCCGCTATTCCTGGATCCGGCTGGTGATCACCATGGCCGTTGCCGTGATCGCCAACGCGGGGATGTGGGCGATCATTGTGATCATGCCCGCGGTCGAGGCGGAATTCGGGACAACCCGGGCCGAGGCATCGCTGCCCTACACGCTCAATATGATCGGTTTTGCGTTGGGCAACTTCGCGTTGGGCCGGGCGCTGGACCGCTTTGGCGTAACCCTCTCCCTGATCCTTGCCGCCATCGGCATTGCCGTCGGTCTGGGCCTTGCCATCGCTTCGGGATCGATCGTGATGCTGTCGGCGGCGCAGCTTGTGATCGGTTTCGCCTCTGCCGTGGGATTCGGCCCGCTGATCGCCGATATTTCCCATTGGTTCGTGCGAAAGCGGGGCATCGCTGTGGCCCTTGTCGCCAGCGGCAATTATCTCTCTGGTGCCATCTGGCCCATGTTGCTGGCGGGGGTCCTGCAGGAGAGCGGTTGGCGTGCGGTCTATTGGGTCATGGCCATCGTCACCCTTGCCGGGATCATTCCGCTGGCGCTGTTTCTCCGCCGTCAGGTGTCGGAAGTCACCCATGCCGCCGCGCACTCCGCCTCCGTCCTGCGGGCGCGGACGGTCGGGCTCAGTCCCCGTGCGCTGTCTTACCTGCTGGGGCTCGCGGGGATCGGGTGCTGCGTGGCCATGTCCATGCCGCAGGTTCACATCGTCTCCTACTGCGTGGATCTTGGCTTTGGTGCCGTTGCGGGGGCCGAGATGTTGTCGCTGATGCTATTGGGCGGTGTGGCCTCGCGGATCGTGTCGGGCCTTCTGGCCGACCGCCTGGGGGGTGTTCGGACCCTTCTGATCGGATCAACCCTGCAGACACTCGCATTGTTCCTTTACCTCCCGGCCGGCGGCCTCGTCTCGCTCTACCTTGTCAGTCTGGTCTTCGGCCTCAGCCAGGGGGGGATCGTGCCCAGCTACGCTTTGATCGTGCGCGAATACATGCCTGCGCGGGAAGCGGGGGCACGTGTTGGCTTCGTGCTGATGGCCACGATCATGGGCATGGCGCTGGGCGGGTGGCTGTCAGGCGTGATCTATGACGTGACGGGGTCCTACGAAGGGGCCTTCATCAACGGGATCCTCTGGAACGGCATGAACATCGCCATCATCCTCTGGCTTCTGTCGCGCAGCCGCCCCAGGACCGTAGCCGCTCAACCGGCCTGAGCGCGCTTGGCAGCCAAGCGTATCTGTTTCTGCCTCTCCCTAAAACGCGCCTTGTCTGCCTCGCTGGTCTGCGCAAAGCACTGGTGGCAGGAGACCCCTTCCTCAAACTCGGGCCGCGCCTTGTCTTCTGGCAGGATTGGCTGGCGGCAGCCGTGACACAGTTCATGCGGCCCCTCGCGCAGCCCGTGGCCCACGCTGACCCGGGCGTCGAAGACAAAACAATCGCCCTGCCAGGTGCTCTCTGCCTCAGGAACCTCTTCGAGGTATTTCAGAATGCCACCCTTGAGGTGGTAGACCTCATCCACGCCTTGGCCCAGCAAGTAGTTGGTCGACTTTTCGCAGCGGATGCCACCGGTACAGAACATCGCCACTTTCTTGTTGTGAAAGCGATCCTTGTTCTTTTCCCACCACTCGGGAAATTCACCAAAGCTCTTGGTCTGCGGGTCAATCGCCCCCTCAAAGGTGCCGATGGCCACCTCATAGTCATTCCGGGTGTCGATCAGGGCAACATCGGGCTGGCGGATCAGGTCGTTCCACTCCTGCGGATCGACGTAGTTGCCCACCTGCGCCGCCGGATCTACATCGGGTTGGCCCATCGTCACGATCTCGCGCTTTAGCCGCACTTTCATGCGCGGGAAGGGTGGAACTTCGCTGTTGGCCTCTTTCCACTCCAGGTCATCACAGCCAGGCAGGGTGCGAATATGCGCGATCACCGCTTCGACCCCCGCGCGCGGTCCGGCGATGGTGCCGTTGATACCCTCCCGCGCCAAAAGCAGCGTTCCCTTGACCTGCTGCGCGATGCAAACATCCAACAGCGCGGGTTTGAGGGCGGCGGGGTCATCGAAACGGGTGAAGTGATAGAGTGCGGCGATCCTGTACATGGGCGGCAAATAAGGCCCTTGGGGGCTGTTTCGCAAGAGGGTGGTGCGCTAAAACCGAGGCCAAGGCCAAGCCGAAAGGACCCAAGATGCAAGCCCTGATCGTGATCGACGTGCAAATGGATTTCTGTCCCGGCGGTGCGCTGGCGGTGCCTCAAGGCGATCTGATCGTATCCGGCATCAACGACCTGATGGCGGGCTTCGATGCGGTCATACTCACCCAGGACTGGCATCCTGCGGGCCATTCTTCCTTCGCCTCGGCTCACTCCGGCAAATCACCCTACGATCTGGTCGAAATGGACTACGGAACACAGGTCCTCTGGCCCGACCACTGCATTCAGGGCAGCGCCGGGGCCGCCTTTCACCCCGATCTGGTTACTGACCGGGCCGACCTGATCATCCGCAAGGGTTACAATCCGGCCATCGACAGCTACTCGGCCTTCTTTGAGAACGATCACAAGACACCGACGGGTCTCGATGGCTACCTGCGGACCCGCGGCATCGATCGGCTGGTGATGGTGGGCCTGGCGCTTGATTTCTGCGTGAACTACTCCGCCGTCGACGCGGCGAAGCTGGGGTTCGATGTAGAGGTGCGGCAGGATCTGAGCCGGGCGATTGATCTGGACGGGTCGCTCGTGGCGGCGCAGGACGGGATGGTGAAAGCGGGGGCGCGCCTGGTTTAGAGCCCTTCGAGAATCGGCCGTCCGTCCGCGAAGATGCCTTTGATCAGCTTGAGACCCTGAGCCTGGTGGGCCCGGTCCCCGAAACGATCGTTTGAGACAACGGGCAGACCCTCTTCGCTGGCGAACCTCAGGATGAACGCGTCGGCTTCGGTTTTCGCGGGGCAGACCATGACCCGCTTCTTCGGCAGGCCAAGCGCTTTCGAGAACCGGGCTTCGTCAAGGCTCTTGTCCTTGAGATGGTGTCGGGAGGATGCGTCGAGGAAGACGTAAGGGGCGAACTCTTTTGCTTTGAGGTAATCCACTACGCTGCGCAGCACCCGCAGGTCTGCCTCACCGTCCCAGTACATGACGTTGGTGCCATCAATAACGATTTCGCGTCCAGTTGGCCTCGACTTTGTCTTGAATGTAGTCCCCGTGCCTTCCTTTCGGCGAAGGAAGAGAGATACCGCAAGGGCCACCGCCACGGTGGCTCCGAAGGGCGCCCAGAAGGTGATCTGCGTCGCGTCAAACGGCCTCTCGGTTGACAGGTACAGTACGCAGATCGCAGTGAGAAAAAGGCTGGGCATCGGGGCGCGTGAGAGGCACCAGATATATCCCACCAGCGCCAACAGCAGGACGATGGGAATAAGGGATTCGGTAGGCGTCATGGGTCTCTCGCTTAAAGGTTTGAACTTTTTCTGCCGCACGATTCTGGCATGTATATGGCGAGGCTCCTGCAACCGAACCGCTCTGATTCCTTTGCTGAAAAGGCCTCCCGATACAGGTCGATCTGCTGTCAGGTCATCCCTTCCACGATCATCAGATCGGTATCGGTGCACTGCTCCCGGATGGCCAGGGCCTCGGTATAGCCTTGCGAGCCATAAAAGTTCCTGGCCGCATCGATGTCGGGAAGCTCCAAGACGACCGCCATAGGCCTAAGCGGCCCCTCGCGCAGTTCGGGCGTCGGGTTTCCCACCTTGGCCCCATATCTCTTGAGAACCGGCGCGGAATGATCGCGGAGTTCGGCAGACTGATCGGCATTGTGCAGGTCAATATCGCGGCGATGTAACCGTTTGGAATGAAGACTCGCCCGTCTCCATTCTTTACCCGCTACCACAAGAGCCGCTTTGGCAGAAGAAGGGAGCGCCAGGGTAAGGCCGCTTGCCAGTGCTCGGAGGCTTTGCTTTAAGCGACAGACGTCAGTCACAGGACATCCCATGGTCGATATCGCCACCCGCGTCTGGAACCACAAGTGGAAGATCGACCCCATCGTGCGGTCGCTCATCGACACGGATTTTTACAAGCTGCTGATGTGTCAGTCGATCTTTCGCAACAAGCCCGACACCCATGTCACCTTCAGCCTCATCAACCGCTCCAAACACGTCCCCCTTGCCAAGCTGATCGACGAAGGCGAGTTGCGCGAGTAGTTGGACCATATCCGGTCCCTCAGCCTTTCCCGCGGGGAAAGCACATGGCTGCGCGGCAATACCTTTTACGGCAAGCGCCAGATGTTCCGCTCTGACTTCATGGAGTGGTTCGAGGGGCTCAAGCTGCCGCCTTACCACCTTGAGCGCAAAGGCGATCAGTACGAGCTGACCTTCGAGGGGCGCTGGCATGAGGTCATGCTTTGGGAAATCCCCGCTCTCGCTGTCCTGATGGAACTGCGTGGCCGTTCGGTTCTCAACCAGATGAGGCGGTTCGAACTGCAGGTGCTCTACGCCCGTGCCATGACGCGGCTTTGGGAAAAGATTGAGACGCTGCGCGAGATCGAAGGGCTGACCCTGGCCGATTTCGGCACCAGGCGGCGGCATTCCTACCTCTGGCAGGACTGGTGCGTGCAGGCCATGCAAGAGGGGCTGGGCGCGGCCTTTACCGGGACATCGAACTGCAAGATTGCCATGAGCCGCGAACTGGAAGCCATCGGCACCAATGCCCATGAGTTGCCCATGGTCTATGCCGCGCTGGCGAAGGATGACGATGCCCTGGCCCAGGCCCCCTATGACGTCCTGCAGGACTGGCAAGATGAGCATGAGGGGAACCTGCGCATCATTCTGCCCGACACATACGGCACCAAAGGGTTCCTGGACCGCGCGCCCGACTGGCTGGCGGGCTGGACGGGTATCCGCGTGGACAGTGGCGACCCGGCGGAAGGGGCGCAGATCGCCATTAACTGGTGGAAATCCCGGGGTGAAGACCCATCGAAAAAGCGGGTGATTTTCAGCGACGGTCTGGACGTGGACAAGATAAAAGCGCTGCATGCGGAGTTCGCGGGCAAGGTCAATGTCTCCTTCGGGTGGGGTACGTTGCTGACGAATGATTTCCGCGGCCTCACCCCGGACGATGCGCTGGCCCCCTTCAGCCTGGTCTGCAAGGCGGTCAGCGCCAACGGGCGGCCCACAGTCAAACTTTCGGACAATCCGCTCAAGGCGATGGGACCGAAGCAAGAGATTGCCCGCTACAAACGTGTCTTTGACGTGGGTGAACAGGAGGCCCTTGAGGTCATCGTCTGAGCGCGCCTGAGCCGCCGCTCCCGCCAGATGATCAGCAACCCGCCGCCTGCAATCAGGATGGCGCCGGGGAAAAGCTCGCTCCAGGGGGCCTCGTCGAAGAAGAACCAGCCGAAGAAAAAGGCAATGGGAATGCCGAAATAGGTGAAGGGAGCAAGATCGCTCTGCTCGGCCATCCGGAACGCGGCGATGAGGAAAAGCACGGCCGTCCCGCCGAAGGCCCCCATGGCAAGGATCCAGACCAGATCCTGCCGCGCGGCCAGCGGGCTGAAACCCGTCGTGAAGAGCGCGAGCAGCAGGCCGCCCACACAGGCCACGGCGGTTGAGTAGAGGTTGATCACCGGCGTGGGTACAGTGGGATCGAAAAGCCGGGAAGTGACCCCCGCCAGGGCATAGCACAAGGCGGCGAGAAGCGGCAGGAGTGCCGCGCCGCTGAAGCTGTCCCGCCCCGGTCCCATGACCATGACCACCCCAGCAAAACCAATGAGCACTGCGCCCCAGCGTATCCAACCCACCCGCTCGCCCAGGATCGGCACGGCAAGGGCCACCATGAAAAGGGCATTGGCGTAGGTGATCGTTGAAGCGGTGGCAAAACTGAGGATCCCAAGGGATAGGTAGAACGAGAGTTGCGCCGCAGTCAGCACGAGCCCCCGCGCGCAGGCCAGCCGCCACTGCGCCATCCGGAGCGATTTGCCCCGCTCCCGCCAGTCCGCCGACGCATAGAGCACCAGGAGCGAGGGGATCAGGCCGAAGAAGTTGCGGTAAGCCGACAGTTCCACCGCGCTGTAATCCGTGGACAGCCGTTTGATGATCAGAGCCATGGCATCGAAAAGCACGATGGCAAGGAGCGCGTAGAGGATGGCAAGTGTCGTGCGGTTCATCGGGCGGTGCCACCTCCGGCGGGGCAGGGGATTCGCCCTGTGCGCATTCCCCGTCCCCCGCTTATCGCCGCAACCGGGTACAAGCGCCAGAAAGGATACGTTTCCAAGCCTCCGAGCGTCGCTATTCCACCTTGCTATTGAACAGGCAAAGTGCGACATTTCGTGCGCTTGGTGTCCCGACCCGCGTCGAGAGGGAAAGGACCAAAAGGGAATTCAGTCAAGGTGCCCGTCACCCGAAGCTGAAGCCGCCCCCGCGACTGTAAGCGGTGAGCCTTACCCAACGTGCCACTTGCCGGAAGGCAGGGAAGGCGGGACAAGGTCACGACCCGCGAGCCAGGAGACCTGCCAGGCCCGGAACTAGAAAACGCCGTCGGGTGTGACGGCAAGGAGAAGACATATGACGACACTTACTCAGACACGCAGCAGCCTTCGTTTTGCTCCGGCTATTTTCGTCGCGCTGCTGGGGCTTGGGGTGATCTCGCTGACGGGTCACGTGCAGGCCGCCGCGTTGCACGATGCCGCCCACGACATGCGCCACGCCACAGGATTTCCCTGCCACTAAGGGCCTGTCCGGCGCAGCTGGTGGCTTTATCCAAGCCTGCAGCGCGTGTGATTGCATTATAAGACACCGTCCCAGCGCTGCCGGACCCCGGCGGCTTTGGTGTTTTTAAGGTGCGGTTATTGCACGGCGCGGCGTGAAACCTCTCCTCCACAATAGGTTCGTCCGATGACCTCCAGGATCCTGATCACCGCACTCTTTGCCGGGGCCTCCGCTGGCCTCATGGCGGGGCTGTTGCAGCTGCTTTTCGTGCAGCCCGTTTTGCTTCACGCGGAACTCTACGAAAGTGGCCAGATGACCCATTTCGGGGCAGGTGCCGTCGGCGCCCGTCTCCCTCTGCCCGCATTCGATGCGGTGCGCGACGTTCTGAGCGTGATCTTCACCATGCTGACCTACACCGGATACGCCCTTCTGATGGTCGCGCTGATGAGCATCGCCGAAGAACGCGGTGCGCCGATTGACGCGCGCTGGGGGCTCCTTTGGGGTGTCGCGGGATTTGTCGCCTTCCACCTCGCCCCCGGTTTTTCCTTGGCCCCCGAAGTGCCCGGCGCTGCAGCGGCCGAGGTCACGGCCCGACAGATCTGGTGGTTCGCCACCGTTGGTGCTGCTTGCGTGTCGCTCTGGCTGATCGCCTTTGGCGGCAGAGTGTTGCTATGGGCCCTTGCCGTCGTGCTGTTGCTTCTGCCCCACCTGATTGGCGCACCAGAGCCGACGCGTTTCGCGGGCCCCGTTCCACCGGAAATCGCCGCGCTCTTCGCCGCGCGTGCCTTCGGTGTGGGCCTTGCCGCCTGGGTCATTCTGGGCGCCTTTGCGGGCCTCTTCTGGCAGCGCGAGGGTGCGCGCATAAGCGCAGCCGAGCGGATTTAAGAGGCACGTCATGGACAGATCGCTTCCCCTCTTCGTGCTCGGGCTCATCTTCGGTGGTGGACTTGGCTTTGCCATCGCGGCCTCCATGGGCTTCACCTTTGACGATCACGATCATTCGAACCCCGCCCATCACGGGGCGGACGTGGCCGGTGACCATGCCATGATGCATGAGGCGCCGCTGGAGGTCCTGGCAGCGGAGGCGCCGGAGCTCTCGGTCACGCTCACCCCCGATCCGATGGCGGGGTACAATCTGCAGGTCACCACCCGGAATTTCACCTTCTCACCGATGAATGCCAGTGGCGCGCATGTGGCCGGTGAAGGCCACGCGCACGTCTATGTGAATGGCCGCAAAGTGGGCCGCCTTTACGGCGAGTGGATGCACCTGGACGCCCTGCCAAAGGGCGACGTTGAGGTGGCCGTGACCCTGAACGCAAATGATCACCGTCCCCTGGCAGTGGGTGGTACGCCCATCACCGCCAGCCAGACCATCACCGTGGAATGACACTAAGATGACCACCACCCTTTACGTCTGCACAACCTGTCGCGCCGGTGAGGTGCTGGAAGAAGATGCGCCGCGCCCCGGTGCGCTTCTGCATCGGGCCCTCAGCGAGAAGGGCGCGCCGGAGGGCGTGGAGATCGTCGGTGTCAAATGCCTCTCCGCCTGTTCGCAGGGGGCTGCCGTCGCCCTCTCTGCGCCCGGAAAGTGGACCTACGTCTATGGCCGCATGACCCTCGACGATGCGCCCGACATTCTTGCAGGTGCCGCTGCCTACGCCGCGACGGAGGACGGTCTTGTCCCCTGGCGCGAACGTCCCGTGCAATTTCGCAAGCAAAGCCTTGCCCGTGTTCCCCCCTTTTCGATGCCGCTGGAGGCCGCAGAATGAATGACCTTTCGAAGATCCCCGTCACCGTGATCACCGGCTTTCTCGGCTCCGGCAAGACGACCTTGATCCGTCATCTGATGGCCAATGCGAATGGCCGCAAGCTGGCCGTGCTGGTCAACGAATTTGGCACCGTGGGCGTGGACGGCGATATCCTCAAGAGCTGCGCGATTGAGGATTGCCCGGCGGAGAATATCGTCGAACTGGCCAACGGCTGTATCTGCTGCACGGTCGCGGATGACTTCATCCCGACGATTGAGGCATTGATGGAGCTGCCCACGCGCCCCGATCACATCCTGATCGAAACCTCCGGACTGGCCCTGCCCAAGCCGCTTCTCAAGGCCTTCGACTGGCCCGCCATCCGTTCCAAGATCACCGTGGACGGCGTCATTGCCCTGGCCGATGCCGAGGCCGTTGCGGCGGGCCGTTTTGCGGCCGATGAGGCGGCAGTGGACGCGCAGCGTCTGGCCGATGACAGCCTTGATCATGAAACGCCCCTGTCGGAAGTGTTCGAGGACCAGATTTCCTGTGCCGACATCATCCTGATGTCCAAGGCCGACCTTGCCGGTGAGGCGGGTCTGGGCAAGGCACGTCAGGTGATCGAAGAGGAAAGCCCACGGCAAATCCCGATCCTGTCTATGAGCGAAGGGGTGATCGACCCTAACGTGGTTCTGGGCCTGAACGCGGCGGCCGAAGATGACCTTGCCGCGCGCCCCTCGCACCACGACGGGCACGAGGATCACGAGCATGACGATTTCGAGACCATCGTCGTCCCCATGCCCGAGGTCGAGGACCCCGCGACATTGGTCGCCGCCATCGAAAGGCTTGCCAACGAACAACACATTCTGCGCGTCAAAGGCTACGTCGCCGTGACGGGCAAGCCCATGCGGATGCTGGTCCAGGCCGTCGGGGCCCGCGTGCGCCACCAATACGACCGGTCCTGGGGCTCCGACGCCCGTCAGGGACATCTTGTCGTAATTGCGGAGCATGATCACATCGACCCTGCCGCGATCCGCTCGGTCCTGGGTGCCTGATAC
>JABDKA010000231.1 GCA_013002405.1 Sulfitobacter sp.
GATCCAGAACCGCATCAATGAGATCAGCTTCAACTCAAGCTTGTTGCGGGAACTGCGCGCCATTGAATTTGTGCAACGCCTGATGGACGAAGGCACGTTGAGCGAGAAGCGGATGAGCCGGGTTCGAATCCACATGATCGCCGATGATGAGCTGATGGCAAAGCTGTCGGTGGCAACAAAGATGGTTCCCAACGCCGCCGTCATTGGCACCCTACGGGAAGCCGGGCATGCCGCGGCCGAGGCCTTTCTTTCGGCCCATAAGGACAAGATCGGTGAGCAGAGCAGCGTCGATCTGCGCGCCATGTTCAACTGAAGGCGCTCAGTTGCCTTCCTTTTCGTGCTTCTTCTCGACCTTATCCATCAGCTGTATCACGCTGTCACTGATTCCGGTGCGGTCCGAGGGGTAGACGAGTCCGGCCGAGATAACGAGCTTGGCCGCATCCTCCACCGTCATATCGAGGATGATCACATCCTCCTTTGGAAAGAATAGGAGAAAGCCCGAAGTGGGGTTCGGGGTGGTGGGCAGAAAGACCGATACCATCTCGCCCGAAGGATGGGATTTGGCGGCCACCTCGCCCTTGGCATCGGTGGAGATAAAGCCTAGCGCCCAGATGCCGCGCCGGGGATACTCGATCAGGCAGGCATTCTCGAAACTGCGCTCGGACTGGGCAAAAATCGTCTCTGAAATCTGCTTGATGCCGGAATAGATGGTCCGCACCACCGGGGTCCGTTCCACCAGGCTTTCTGCAAAACGGATGAGCGACCGGCCGATCAGACCTTTGGCGATCCATCCCACTACAACCGTAAAAACCAGGAAGATGACCACGCCCAGCCCACGCACGTTGATCTGAACGGAAGGGTCGAGACCCAGCAGATCCTGCACGATCCGGTCGGGGTGGTAGGCCTCCGGCACCAGCGGCAGTACGAAACCGTCGATCCATCCCACCACGGACCAGATCAGCCAGATTGTCAGCCCCACCGGTGCAATCACCACGAGACCCGTCAGGAAAGAGGCCCTGAAGCGTCCCACGAGGGAGGCGCGCTTGGGCTCGGGCGGTGGTTCAAGATCGAAAGGCGTGTTCATCAAAGATTAATCCGGCGGTCATTCGGACTATAGCTAGGTCTTTTGCGGTAGCGCGACAATGCCACAGGATGCTTTTGCCACTTCAACGGGCAGGACGCGCCGCTTTATCGGGCATCAATTGTTGACAGGGCCAGGGCAATCTGAGCGGCCAGCCGGGCATTGTTGCGCACCAGCGCGATGTTGGCCGTCAGTGACCGCCCTTCGGTCAGTTCATAGATGCGTTGCAGCAGGTAGGGCGTCACAGCCTTGCCGGTGATCCCGTGGGCCTCCGCGTCCGCCTGGGCCTTGGCAATGACGGGGGCCAGTTCCTGCGACGGGATCTCGTCCTCTTTCGGGATCGGATTGGCGACCAGTTGACCGCCGGGCAGGCCCATCGCGGCCCTTGTTCGGTGGGCCGACGCGATTGCCTTGGCCGTGTCCAGCCGCAGGGGTGATTTCAGTCGGGATGTCGCGCTCCAGAAGGCGGGAAAAGCATCCTGGCCGAAGGTAATGACCGGCACGCCCTGGGTTTCCAGCACTTCAAGGGTCTTGGCCACGTCAAGGATCGCCTTGGCCCCCGCCGCAACCACAGTCACCGGGGTCTGGGCCAGCTCCATCAGATCGGCGGAGATGTCAAAGCTCTGTTCCGCCCCCTTGTGGACCCCGCCGATGCCGCCGGTCGCAAAGACCGCGATCCCGGCCAAGTGAGCGGCAATCATGGTTGCTGCCACGGTCGTGGCCCCCGTGCCGCCCGTGGCGATGCAAACGGCCATGTCCGCACGGCTCAGCTTTGCAACGCCTTTGGACTGGGCGAGTGTCTCAAGCTGGTCGGCGTCAAGTCCGATATGCAGTTGCCCCGCGATCACTGCGATGGTGGCGGGGCAGGCGCCTGTCGCGCGCACCTCTGCCTCCACTTCCCGTGCCACCCGCAGATTATCCGGGTAGGGCATGCCGTGGGTGATGATCGTGCTTTCCAGGGCCACGACGGGTATCCCTTCCGCGCGGGCTCTGGTCACCTCGGCACTGAAATGCAGGGGCAATGTCATATCTCGACTTCTCCTGAAACATAAAGGGCGGCGGTAGAAAGCGCCTCGTCCAGCGCCTCCTTTGCCGCGAGGCCACGCCGTTCGGCGGCGATGTGCGCGGCCATGAAGGTATCGCCCGCACCGGTGATGCGGGTCACGGTCACCTGCGGCGGTCGTTGGGTCAGCAGCCCCTCGGCTGAGCCGACCGTGGTGTCGGAGGCCCCGTCCGTCACCACCACCCGCAGCGCTCCGCGGTCCAGAACGCCCCGGGCTGCATCGGCTGAATGGCTATAGGCGGTCTGGCACAGGATCCCCGCCTCTTCGAGGTTCACGTAAAGCGTCCCGCGCCGCGCCAGGATAAAGGGGCTCAGCCGCAGCGCCTTGCCGGGGGAGGCGGGAGCGACCCGAAGATCTGCCTCTGCCAGCAAAGGACTGCGGGCCATCTGGTCCAGCAGATCCAGCGTCAGATTTCCGTCAAGGGCAACGGCCCCGGTGTAGGGTGTGGGCAGGCTGCCGTCCTTCAAGGGCCGCAGGATCTTGTCC
>JABDKA010000241.1 GCA_013002405.1 Sulfitobacter sp.
TTGAACGCGGCCCTGGTCACGGTGGCCTGAGCCGTTTGACCGATATCAATGCGGTCAGTCCGCTCCGCCCCCAGCCTGGGGGCGCGACAGCGAAAATGGTACTGAAATCGAAACGCACCGAACTTACCGGGCTGGTCGGGACCATCTGCGTGGCCGTGGCGGTCGCAGGCTTCGTCGGCGGCTTCTTTCCCGCCACAACCACAGTCGTCGCCTGCTTCAGCATCTGCGTCGTCGGCACAGTGCTGGTGCGGGGCTTTAAGGATCCGCTCAGGGCGTCAAAGCGCCGCCCGGTGGCCTGGCATGTCTCGGCTTGCGACCTGAACGCTTATTTCGGTTTTCCGTCGCCTCCCTTCTCTGCCTATAGTTGCCTGAGAAAAGCAGGAGACACGCACCCCCATGGAACACCGCCTTGATCTGATCCTTGAGCAAGGGACCACCCAGAAATCCCTCACCTTCGCGCCGCAGCGCTTCATCGTCGCGGGCTGGACCGGGCGGGACAGGGCGGCGATGGAGCATCACATGGCGGAGCTGGAGATGCTGGGCATCAAGCGCCCCGCGACGACACCTGTCTTCTACCGCAACTCCGTCACCCGCCTGACCACCGGCAATCTGCTGCGGACCCCCGGGCCGGGTTCGTCGGGTGAGGTGGAGTTCGTCCTGTTCAATATCGATGGCGCATTGTGGGTGGGCGTCGGGTCGGATCACACGGACCGGGACGTCGAGGCCTACAACATCACCGTCTCAAAACAGATGTGTGACAAGCCGATCTGCGAACGCCTATGGCCCTTCGCGGCGCTGCAGGATCATTGGGACACGCTCGAAGTGGAAAGCCGCGCGGTCATCGACGGGGAAGAGGTTGTTTATCAGCGCGGCACCATCGCCGCGATGCTTCCGCCCAAAGAGTTGATCGCGGCTTTCGAGGCGGAGAGTGGGACACGCTTTGGCGCCGGGGACGTGATGATGGGTGGCACCCTGCCCGCAATTGGCGGGGTGCGGGCTGCGGCGCGGTTTGATTTCTCGCTGCGCGATCCGCAGACTGGGGCGCGGCTGGCGCATGGGTATGACGTGGAGGTGCTTGCAAACGTTGGGTGAGTGCAGGCCACGAATGTGATCGCTGCGCCACCCCACAGAGCCGGGAAAGCTACTTCGCCTTCTTCGCCGCCCTTTCCTCTTTGGTCAGCTTGTTGCCCCAGACATTGTTGCTGATCCCCAGACTGTCCGGCATCGGCTTGGTCTTGCCCTTGCTGATGCTGCCACCCTTATCAAGGAACTGCTGGATCAACTCGGCATCCGTGGTCGGCTTGGGGACCTGCTTCATGGGTGTTTCCTTTCAGGGTGGATCGGGGCGTGAGGCTACCCTAGCCAAGGTTGCGTGAGATGGCTAGGGATGCGGTTTGGGAGACCGGATCGGCGGACTTTGCTGCCATGCGATTTTGCGCTCAATGAAAGTCAGAAAGGCAGGCTTTATGAGCTACTCCCCGATTGTTGGACAGTTTCCGGCGTAGATTAAGCTACTTTCTGCTGCTGCTGCTGCTGCTGATCGGTTTGGTTTTCTTCTTTTCTCAGCCAATAGACCACGGCTGGTGGTTTGCCGCCAAGGGCGGAATGAGGACGCTTTCGGTTGTAGAACTCGATCCATTTGCCAACACCTGCCTTGGCTTCCGATCCGATCTCCCAGGCATGCAAGTAGACGCATTCGTATTTCAGGCTCCGCCAAAGCCGTTCGACAAAGATGTTGATCCCTTGTCCGGCAGGGTTATCCGAAGGATGATCCCGAGAGGGGAGGAACCGACCCGTGCCATCCATCGAGATGCGCACACCGGATTGACGCAACCGATCTGTCCAAGCGAAGGACGTGAACTGGCTGCCTTGGTCGGTGTTCATGATCAAGGGCGGGCCGAAGCTGGCGATGGCCTCGTTCAGCGCCTCGACGCAGAAGTCAGCTTCCAGCCTATTCGAGATGCGCCAGGCCAGCACATTGCGGGTGTGCCAGTCCATGATGGCGACCAGATACAGGAACCCGCGCCGCATCGGCAGGTAGGTGATATCGGCACACCAGACCTGGTTGGGGCGATCCACCCGCAAACCTCGCAGCAGATAAGGATGGATCTTGTGGCCTTTCGCTGCTTTGCCCCCTCTCACACATGCAAGCATGTGTTGCCGGGCAACGGGATGTTGGGCTTCTGGTAGATCGGCATCAGGCCCATGAGGCGCATCAATCTTCTGATCCGCTTCTCGTTTACCAGATGGCCTTCGTTGCGCAGATGCCAGGTCATCTGACGGACACCGAAGAACGGCGTTTCCAAGAACTGCTCGTCGATCTGGCCCATCAGCATCAGGTTCAGCGCCGTTTCGCCCTTGGGCGTGTAATAGAACGACGACCGCGAGATCGACAGCAGCCTGCACTGCTTTCCAATCGACAGGGCGGGATTGGTCGGCTCGACCATCTTGCGCCTCACTTGCCGATCCACGGCTTGAGCTTTCGTGACAAAAAATCGTTGGCCACGGCCAGCTCCCCAATCTTGGCATGCAGCTCTTTCACCTGCTCCTCGTCGACCTCCGGGGCCTTCGTGCCGCCGCGCTCAAACACGCCGGATGCTCCTTCCAGCAGGGCCTTCTTCCAGGTGTGGATCATCGTCGGGTGAACCCCGAACCGGCTGGCCAACTCGGTCACAGTCTGCTCACCCTTCAGCGCCACCTTCGCC
>JABDKA010000051.1 GCA_013002405.1 Sulfitobacter sp.
CTTGGTCAGACCCTCTGTGAGGGCTTTGACCGGGCGGCCTTTCCAAAGCTCCGAACGGTCGATCAGTACCAGCCCACGCTGGCCCGGCGTCGTCGGTTTGTACGACTTGAGTGCCATGTTGTCTGTCTTCCGTTTAGCTGTACGGCGAGGCTGTGGCCCCGCCTATGGTATGAAGGGCCCCGAAGGTCCCCGAGTTAGGGTGTTCGCTTGCCTCTACTTCCCTCCGACACGTCCCGGACCTGATCCGGGGCCTTTTCGCCATCGGGGTCCCGGGTCAAGCCCGGGACGGACACAAACAAACAACGGACAAGCCCCGGACGAATCCGGGGCTTTGCCGATGGGGTCGTTTAGGGGGGATTGGGATGAGGGTCAAGGGAGTCTCAATAGAACCGAGCCTTTTACTCGTCTGCCCTATTATTTCTTACGTTCGGCGAACTCAGACAAGTCATCCAGGAGCACACGAAGGTCATCAGGTATGTCATCTGCTGATAGAAATTAAATAAGTCAATTGGCGGAAAATTTGACGCCATCGTTATCTCGGAGCAAGCTGTAGGGTGCGCATTTATTGCGCACCAAGGTGGATGTGGTGATATCGGTTTGGTGCGCAATAAAAGCGCACCCTACGAGTTTCACTTGAAGTGAGGCTTTCAACTAAGTTCTTCTGCCCCAGCATATGATGCCCGGTGCATGCAAAGTCCTCCCCACGAACGCAAAAAGGCCCCCGCTTTAGCGAGGGCCTTTCCAAACTCAAATCGAACCGCTTCTTACAGCCCGGTGCTCACGTCGATCGTGTTGCCTTCTTCCAGCGTCACGTAGGCCTTCTTCACGTCCTTCCGCTTGCCCAGCTGGCCGCGGAAACGCTTGACCTTGCCCTTGGTGATGGTCGTGTTCACGGCCTTCACCTTCACGCCAAAGAGCGCCTCGACGGCCTCCTTGATCATGGGCTTGTTGCTTTCCATCGCCACTTCAAAGACAACGGCATTCTGTTCAGACGCCATGGTTGCTTTCTCAGTGATGATCGGCTTGCGGATCACGTCGTAGTGTGTGTGCTTGGCGCTCATTTCAGACGGGCCTCCAATGCTTCGACACCGGCCTTCGTGATCACCAGGGTGTCACGCTTGAGGATGTCATATACGTTCGCGCCCATGGAGGGCAGGACGTCCAGACCTTCGATGTTGCGGGCGGCCTGGGCGAAGTTTTCGTTCACCTCTGCCCCGTCGATGATCAGCGCGCGCTTCCAGCCCAGATCCTTGACCTGCTTGGCCAGAGCGGCGGTTTTGCCGTCAGCCGAGGCATCCTCGATGATGACGACAGCGCCTTCCTTCATCTTGGCGGACAGGGCGTGCTTGAGGCCCAGCTTGCGGAACTTCTTGGTCAGTTCGTGACCGTGGCTGCGCACCACCGGACCCTTGTAGACACCACCCCCGCGAAAGATCGGTGCCGACCGCGCGCCGTGGCGTGCGCCGCCGGTGCCCTTCTGGCGATAGATCTTCTTGGTCGAGTAGCTCACTTCGGACCGTGTCTTGACCTTGTGGGTACCCTGCTGCGCGTTGTTGCGCTGCCAGCGGACGACGCGGTGCAGGATGTCGGCGCGCGGCTCAAGGCCAAACAGGGCCTCGTCCAGCTCTACCGATCCGGCCTTCTTGCCGTCGAGTTTGATGACATCGAGTTTCATGCGTCACCTTCTTTCTTGTCTGCGTCCGAGTTGTCGGTGTCCGACTTCTCGTCGGCGATCTCGGCTTCGGCTGCCTTCAGCGCTTCGGCTTCGGCGGCGGCCTGCTCTTCTGCAAGACGCTGTGCTTCGGCCTCTGCCTCTGCGGCGGCTGCGGCGGCGGCTTCTTCAGCGGCCTTCGCGGCTTCCTCAGCGGCGGATTTCAACGCGGCGGGCAGGATCGCGTTTTCGGGGAAAGGCTTCTTAACCGCATCCTTTACGGTGACCCAGCCACCCTTGGACCCGGGCACTGCGCCCTTGACCATGATCAGGCCCCGGTCGCTGTCGGTCTTGACGACCTCCAGGTTCTGGGTGGTCACACGGACGGCACCCATGTGGCCGGCCATCTTCTTGCCTTTGAAGACCTTGCCGGGATCCTGACACTGACCGGTGGAGCCGTGCGAACGGTGCGAAATCGAAACACCGTGCGTGGCCCGCAGACCGCCGAAGTTGTGGCGCTTCATCGCACCGGCAAAACCCTTACCGATGGAGGTACCTGCAACGTCAACGTACTGACCGGCGAAGTAGTGATCTGCGATGATCTCCTCACCCACGGGTAGCAGCGCGTCTTCGTCCACGCGGAACTCAGCCACTTTACGCTTCGGTTCCACCTTGGCGGCGGCAAAGTGACCGCGCATCGCCTTGGAGGTCCGCTTGGCCTTGGCCGTACCGGCACCAAGCTGAACGGCCGTGTAGCCGTCCTTCTCAGCGGTGCGCTGTGCGACCACCTGAAGCTTGTCGAGTTGAAGAACGGTGACAGGAATCTGCTTGCCGTCTTCCATGAAAAGGCGGGTCATCCCGACCTTCTTTGCAATAACGCCTGAGCGCAACATGATAGAAACCCTCCCTGACGTTTAGGACTGCAGCTTGATCTCGACATCCACACCAGCGGCCAGGTCGAGCTTCATCAGCGCGTCCACGGTCTGGGGGGTCGGATCAACGATATCCAGCAGACGCTTGTGCGTGCGGATCTCGAACTGGTCACGGGATTTTTTGTCCACGTGGGGGCCACGCAGAACGGTGAATTTTTCGATCTTGTTCGGAAGCGGGATCGGCCCGCGAACAGAGGCACCTGTGCGCTTGGCGGTGTTGACGATTTCCTGCGTGGAGGCATCCAACACACGGTAGTCAAACGCCTTGAGACGGATGCGGATATTTTGGCTTTGTACTGCCATGTCTATCATCCCTTGTCAGGGCTTCAGCGGATTGGAAGAAGTACGCTCATCGCACTCCTTCGTCGCGCCTTATGTCAACTCAAACGGGGCACGCGAATGGCGCACCCCGGTGAGTCTTGGGCCGTATAGGGGGTTGCGGTGCGGGTGGCAAGGGGATGTGGGCCCTCTTTTTCGCGGTCCTGCGGCGAAGATTGCGTCCACCTTGGTAGAAATCCGAGCTACAGGGTTGACCCGCGCGCCTTCTCGTTCAAACGCTGTGTCTGCCTACCGATCACCGACCACGGTGCAAAGGGCGGCACCCTGAAAAAGGATTATGCAAATGCCCGGTCTTTTGTCCTTCGAAGAGCTGAAGACCTGCGTCGCGGAGGGGACCATCGACACCGTCCTTGCCTGTTTCGTCGACATGCAGGTCCGCCTGATGGGCAAGCGGTTCCATGCTGCAAACTTCTCCGAGGCTTCGTTCAAAGAGACGCACTGCTGCAACTACCTGCTGGCCACCGATCTGGTGATGGCCACGCCCGACGGCTATGCCGCAACCTCCTGGGAGCAGGGCTACGGTGATTACATCATGGCCCCCGACCTGTCGACCATCCGGCCCCTGCCCTGGCTTGAAGGCACGGTCATGGTGCTGTGTGACATACTGGATCATCATACCCACGCCCCCGTTCCCCACGATCCGCGCGCCATGCTGAAAAGGCAGGTCGCGCGGCTGAAGGATCTGGGCTTTGACGCGATGATGGCGACCGAGTTGGAGTTCTTTCTCTTCGAGAAGAGCTTTGACGAGATCCGCAAGGGTGGCTACCGCGATCTGGCCCCGATCAGTGGCATGAATGAGGACTACAGTATCCTCCAGACCAGTAGGGAAGAGCACGTGATGCGGCCCATTCGCAATCACCTTTACGCGGCGGGCCTGCCCATTGAGAACAGCAAGGGTGAAGCGGAAACCGGCCAGGAAGAGCTGAACATCCGCTACACCGACGCGCTCGCCTGTGCGGACCATCACGCCATTGCCAAACACGCGGTTAAGGAAATCGCCTGGCAGCAGGGTCACGCGGCTTCCTTTCTTCCCAAATGGCGGGCGGACAAGGTCGGCAGTTCCTCTCATGTCCACCAGTCCCTCTGGCGGGAAGGCCGACCCGCATTCTACGATGCCGATGCGGACTACGGCATGTCACAGCTGATGCAACACTATATGGCCGGTTTGATTGCCTACGCACCGGATTACACCTTCTTCCTGGCGCCCTACGTGAACAGCTACAAACGCTTTGCCAAGGGCACCTTCGCCCCGACCAAGACCGTCTGGTCCATCGACAACCGGACTGCCGGATTCCGCCTCTGCGGGGAAGGAACGAAGGGCGTGCGGGTGGAATGCCGCATCGGCGGATCTGACCTGAACCCCTACCTCGCCCAGGCCGCAATGCTGGCAGCGGGCATCAAGGGGATTGAGGATGAAATGCCACTGGCCCCACCAACCAAAGGCGATGTCTACGAAGATTCCAAAGCCGCGGACATCCCACAGACCCTGCGCGCGGCCACCGACAGGCTGCGCACCTCAACCTTCCTGCGAGAAGCCATGGATGACGCGGTGATTGACCATTACACCCGCTGCGCGGAGTGGGAGCAGGAAGAATTCGACCGTGCGGTGACCGATTGGGAGATTGCCCGTGGGTTCGAGCGGGCGTGAGATAAAGCAGCGCCTCAGCCTGGGGCTGGCATCCGGTTTCCCGCAGACAATCGCACTCCCATTGGACCGAAAAGGAATTCCACCCCGATGACCCTCAACGCCAACTGGTCCTACCCTACTGCAATTCGTTTCGGCGCAGGTCGCATCGCTGAGTTGCCAGATGCTTGCGCGGCGGCAGGCATCCGAAAGCCGCTTCTGGTCACGGACCGGGGGCTTGCCACCTTGGACATCACGCGCCGGGCGCTCGATCTCATGGAAGGTGCCGGTCTTGGCCGCGCGATTTTTGTGGAGGTGGATCCCAATCCTAATGAGCTGAATGCGGCAGCCGGGGTCGCGGTGTACCGGGAGGGCGGGCACGACGGGGTCGTGGCAGGAGCGCTGAAAGATCCGAGCAGGGGCGGTAATCCGGTGAAGATGACGTTGGAGAACACGAAGGAGCTTCTTCTGCAGATCGTCTGAGGTGGGTGCTCACCAAGAAGGTTCAGTGAAGCGCCGCGCGAAAACGAAAAGGCCGCCCCTAATGGGGCGGCCTTTGTTTGATACAGGCGCGAGGAGCGCCCTCGGGCGAGGCTTGGTCCGTGATCTTGGAGACCACGCCGGCACCCACGGTGCG
>JABDKA010000102.1 GCA_013002405.1 Sulfitobacter sp.
GTTATCGCCCTCGGCCCGGTGCATATAGAAGGTATCCATTTCGGCACGGGCAGGGTGATGGCCGGGGATGTTCAGGGCGTCAAAGTTGTACCAGTCGGTGTCGATGCGCGGCCCTTCGGCGACGGAAAAGCCCATCTCGGCGAAGATCGCGGTGAGTTCTTCCGTCACCTGGCTGACGGGGTGCACGGTGCCCTGACGGCGCGGCCGTGTGGGCAGGGTCACGTCGAGCCATTCCGAGCGCAGCCGCTCATCCAGGGCGGCATCCGCAAGCCCCGCTTTCTTGGCAGCCAGGGCGCTGTTTATCTCGTCCTTCAGCGCGTTCAGTGCGGGACCGGCGACCTGCCGCTCTTCCGGGGTCATCTTGCCCAGCTCGCGCATTTTCAGCGCGACCTCACCCTTCTTGCCTACGGCGGCCAGCCGGATCGCCTCAAGCGCGTTTTCGTCCGCGGCATCGGCAATCTGGCCCAGGTATTTCTGCTTGAGATCGTCCATGAAAGCCCGTTCCTTCAGTTCGCAGCCGTGCTACCCATCCCGCTTGCCAAAGGCAACCCATCCCCGGCAACGCGCCCTCCCCGGTCCCGATACCAAGTCCATCCAGACGGCGTGATCCAAGCCGTTCTGTGAGCTTTTTCACGCGAATCGGATTGGAGGCACTAGGCTGAAAGCACGAATCGACGGACAGCCCCTGAGTGAGCGCTGCCAGTCCCTGAGTGGAACCACCAAAAAGAGGGAGAGACACCATGACCAGAACCGCACTCCTAGCAAGCGCCGCAACCGCGCTCGCCCTCGGGCCCCTGACCGCCCTTGCCGGTGAGATGTCGCTTGTGCGCATCGCCACCATGCCTGATGGGGCAGAGGTCACGGGGATCAGCACCAATGCCCTTGGCGATCTCTTCCTCAATGCTCAGCATCCAGGGGGCAAGAATACGCTGAAGGATGATGCTCCGCCTGCCCTCATCGGCTATGTCCATGGCTTTGACCGCGCTGCCCAGAGCATGAAGATCCCCGGCGAAGGGATGCGGGGCAGCCTGCATGTGGCCAGCGGTGAATATGTGACCTTTGGCAAGGCGGGCGACAGTCTGGGCAGTGGCCAGACACTTGGCGGAGTCTACGACGTCACAGGCGCGCTCATGTATGTTTCCAACACGCCCGACTTCAACGGTTTCGTCCCCACCGGTGCAAATACGGGCTATCTTTATACGGGCTGGGAAGGGGCGGGCCGCGACGGGGCCAGCGCCATCAGCAAGATCAGCCTGACCCGGTCAGGTGGTAAATGGCAGGCCGATCTGGATGCCTCCAAGATGCTGGATCTCTCCTCCGTGGACGGTGGAGCGGTGCTCTGTTCGGGTACGGTGACGCCCTGGGGCACACCGCTGCTGGCCGAAGAGTACTTCTTCTACAACACCGCCACCTGGAACCATCCGGACAATCACGATGCGGATGAAAAGCCGGGCTTTGCGGGCGGAAATGACATCAATTACATCAAGCCCAAGAACATGTCGGAGTATGTCGGCAAGCTCGCCAATCCCTATCGCTACGGCTACATGATCGAAATCAATGGCGCAGCCAGCGCGGATGATGAAGAGTTGGTAAAGCACTTTGCCACCGGTCGGCTGAGCCATGAGACAGCGGCGATCATGCCCGATAACCGCACCCTTTATATGACGGACGATGACAGTGCGATCTACAGCCACGAAACCTACAACACTGCCTCCGGCGGAGTGCTGTTCAAGTTCCTGGCCGATGTCCCTGGCGATCTGAGCGCTGGAACGCTTTATGCCGCAAAGCTTACCCAGGATGCAGAAGAAGACCCGGCCAAGGCAGGTTTTGATGTGACGTGGATTGAGTTGGGGTCCGGCAACAACGCGGAAATCGAGGGGTGGATTGCGGAATACGACGCGGTCACGCTGGCAGACTATACCGAAGGCCAGACCAACTACATCTCGGACGACGAGATCCGCGCCTTTGCCGAAATGCAGGCGGGGGCTGACCTGAACGGTGATGGCACTGTGGCCTCTGCGCCCGACGCCCGCGCGGCCTTTCTGGAAAGCCGCAGGACTGCGGCAGCCCTTGGGGCCACCAATGAGTGGGACAAGCTGGAAGGGGTGACCAGCCATGGGCGCGACGTCTATATCGCCGCCTCGGCCTTTTCATTCACCATGGACAAGAGCTGGGGACACAAGGACTGGTCCACCGGGGAAATCGACCCAGACAAGGGCGGTGATATCGCATTGAATGCCGAGGGCTGCGGGGGGACCTACCATGCCAGGACCACGGAGGATTACGACATCACGCGGATTGAACCATATGTGGTGGGCAAGACCACGATGGAAGGCGGCTGTGACGTCGATCTCCCGGCGAACCCCGACAATATCCTGACCCTCAACGATGGAACACTTCTGATCGGTGAGGATGCGGGCCCCAAGCGCCATCCCGTCGATATGCTCTGGATGGTGAAGAGCTGACTTTTGGCGCTGCCCCTGTCGGGGCGCCGCCGCCCTTAGGTCGTTTTGGGCATTAGCCAGGCTTCCAGATACTCAGCCAGCCTGTGGGTCATATTCCTGTCGCTGTGCAGCGCGCAGAAATGGAGGGCCATGGCCTGAACCGAAAAGGCCTGCACGCCTTCCGCCAGAAGCCCTGGCGATACATCGCGCCGGAACGAAGAACCGGCCAACCAGCCTGACACCACCTGATCGTATCGCCCAAAGGTCGAGGCAATGGGTCCGATCTCTTCGGTCAGGGCAGCACCTGAATGACGCAGCACGATGTCAAAGACATAGCGTTCGCAGGTCATGAAGCGCATAAGCGGTTCAATCGCGGCGACAAGGGCCGCCACGTCGCGGGGCGGGGGCAAGGTCTCGATCTCATCGAGAAAGCCGTCGATCCGCGCGCCGATCAGCTGGTCCATCAGGGCTTCCTTGTCGCGGAAATGGGCAAAGAAGGTGCCCTTGGCCACACCGGCCTTCAGCACCACTTCCTCCACCCGCAGCGCCTCATAGCCCTTGTCGGCCACCAAGGTTTCCGCGGCCGCCACCAGCCTGGCCCGGGTCTCAAGGGTTCGTTTCTGTACAGCTCTCTTCATGGGGCCTTTCTGGCAGATTAATTGACCGTGGTCAAAAATAAATATTGACCGTGGTCAAATTTATCCCTAGCAAATAGTGACCATGGTCAATTTAAAAGGAATCACACCATGAAAAAGCGCATCTTTGTTTTGAACGGCCACCCGGCCCCATCCTCCCTCAACCGTACCTTCGCAGAGACCTACGCCCGCGCCGCCCGCGCGGCGGGTCACGAGGTGCGGATCAGCCATCTGGACGACATGGACTTCGATCTAGACTACGGGCTGGCAGGCTACAGCCGGTCTAAACCCCTGGAACCAGCACTTGAGGGCCTGCTCTCGGATATCGAATGGAGCGAACATGTTGTCATCACCGCACCCATGTGGTGGGGCAGCCTGCCCGCCAAACTGAAGGGGGCCATCGACCGCGCCTTTCTGCCGGGTCGGACCTTTGACACGCGCGTGCCCGCGGGCAAGATGCCCAAACCCATGCTTTCGGGCCGCAGTGCGCGGATCATCCTGACAGCTGACACGCCGCGCTGGTTCCTGTCGCTGATGTACGCCAGCCCCATCATCCACCAGCTGCGCGGTCACATCCTGCGCTTTGTCGGGATAACGCCCGCGCGCTTCACCTATTTCGCCGGTGCGAGCCATCCAAAGGAGGGAAAGATCGACAAGTGGATCGGCAAGGTCAAACGGCTTGGCCTTTCCGCTGCATGAAACGCCGGGGCGCGGCGTGATCAGTCCTCACGCCACGCCTTCCAACCACCTGGTTCCGATCTGACCAATTCCCTTGACCTCAACCGGGCCGCGCTTCGCGAAGCGGTACTTCCCCTTGGGCAAACGCATGGTCGGGACGGTCCTTGAGGCGCGCTGCGATCTCCCTGGGCAGAGGGCTCTTTGACAGCGCCTCGGAACGGGCGTGTTCGGCCAAATAACCGGAGAGCTTAGAAAATCAACGGACAAGACGCGAGCATCGCAACGATCGGGTTGCCAACATGAACCAACCAACCAAGACAGTTCCACTTGGCCACGGTGGGGTGGTATTCCCCAGCCGCCAGGTAGCCAACCCTGTCAAAAAGCTTGCACAGGGCACCCAATCTGCATCCTGTATTGAAGGCATAGCGCCCTGATCTTTCGGAGTCCGCCACATCGTCAAGGTCCATGCGCGCCATGGCGTCTATGCGACTCTGTGCCAGGTCCATCGGCACCATATGTAACGCCTTGCCAAAGGCGCTCTTAAACCTGTCGGCGTGATCAGGCGTAAAAAAAACCGCGCCCGAAGGCGCGGCTTTCTCTAACTGGTGTGGTGTGGGCGACTTACTTCGCCAGCGCACCCTGCGCCGTGGCAACGATCGCACCGAAGGCTTCGGGC
>JABDKA010000062.1 GCA_013002405.1 Sulfitobacter sp.
CGCTTGGGGGGCAGCCGGGCGCAACGTGACCTGATCGAACTGGCCTACGTCAATGTGCTGATGAAGCTTGGGTGTGAGCAGGAAGCGCGCCGCGCCCTCAAAACGCGGCGACCGGTTCTGAGTGCGGCCCCTCCTGTGAAGGGTTTTCACTGATCAATGGCAACCAGCTATCGGTGCAGATCCGACACTCAGATAGGAGAGTAGATGCTCAGTTTCATGACGCTGGTGCTTTCGTGCCAACTGGCCGGTGAGCTTGTCGTCGGGGCGGCAGGTTTGCCTGTTCCGGGTCCTGTGGTGGGCATGGTGTTCCTGTTCTGTTACCTCCTGATCCGAGGTGACATTCCGGGACACTTGGACAGGGTCACCACCGGCCTTTTAAGGTCAATGTCCCTTCTCTTTGTGCCGGCCGGGACAGGGGTAATCCTGCATTTCCGGCTGCTTGGAGAGGCATTGCTGCCGCTGAGCGCTGCACTGATCGTCAGCACGGTCGCCACGATTGTGGTGACGGCCCTGATGATGCGCTGGTTTGATAAGGGCGACGCCGATGGATAGCCTGCAAGAGACATGGGTCTATCTCAGCGCCTCCCCCCTGTTCCATCTCACTCTGACACTCGCGGCGTTTCAAGCGGCAAACTGGCTCTTTGAAAAGGTCGGGCGGAACCCCCTTCTGAACCCCGTATTGGGCGCGGTGCTTTTGGTCGTCGCGGTCCTGCTGGTTACCGGAACCGACTACGGCACGTACTTTGAGGGCGCGCAGTTCGTGCACTTTCTTCTTGGCCCTGCCACGGTTGCCCTGGCCGTACCGCTCTACCGCCAATGGCACCGCGTACGTCAGTCCGCTGTGGCCATCACGGTAAGCCTGCTGTCTGGGTCCCTCACGGCGATACTGACCGCAGTGGCCGTGACTTGGGCGCTGGGCGGCTCGACCGAGATTGCGGCGTCGGTGGCCCCGAAATCGGTCACGGCGCCAGTCGCCATGGCCATTGCAGAGGAACTTGGCGGGTTGCCGTCCCTTACAGCCGTGCTGGTGATTGTGACGGGTATCCTGGGCGCCATGTTCGGGCCCGCTATCCTCAATCTCATCGGCGTCCGGGACTGGCGTGCGCGCGGTCTGGCCATCGGGACGGCCAGCCACGGCATCGGCACCGCGCGCGCCCTGCAGGTGAACGAAACCGCCGGGGCGTTTTCAGGCCTCGCTATGGGGTTGAACGCGCTGGCGACGGCCCTTCTCCTGCCCGCTGTCTGGGGCCTTCTGTCGAGGTTGTTCGCTCTTTGAAATCAAGGGTGCGGACGATCAAGCCTTTGCGGCCTGTGGTGCATCTTCCAGGGCGTCCGGTTCGGGGCGGAGGCACAGACGCAGCAGAGGCGGCACGGTCATCAGGGCCAACCCGCCAACACCACCAGGGGCTTCGCCGCGCAGGACAAGGTTGATACGCTCAGCGCCCAAGGTCACCTTTGTCACGCGCCGCACCGTTTTTGCCGGAGGTGAATGCAGGGTACTGTAAGGGCAACGGCATCAAGGCGGCGACTTTGGTGCTGGAGCAGGGGACGTGACAATGAAGTGCGGCTTGCTTCTTACACCGACGCGCGGCGCGGTTGCCGCCTTCGGCTCAAGCTGCATCTGGCGGATGACATCCACAGGCATCGACTGACCACCAGCCGAGGAGAACCAGGGTTCGAGTGAAACCACCTTCCATAACCCGATGGTTCATTTGTGCCTAAAGATCAGGCAGAGTGGCTAATGTTCTGGTCGGAGCAATCGTCCCTTGTTGCCTCTCGCTAAGTTCCCCATAACTCTGGACCATGACCAAAAAACAAACGTTCTTCGATGAGATGAGCAGCGCGGCGGGAGCCCGCGCTCCCTACCGGAGCTACGAGTCCTGGTTCAAAAGCCAGGACGTGACCCGTCTGGCGCAGAAATCGGCTGAGGCAGAGCGCTTCTTTCGCCGCACGGGGATTACCTTCAACGTCTACGGACAGGCGGACGCGGAAGAGCGGCTAATTCCCTTCGACCTGGTCCCGCGCATCCTGTCGAACGCGGAGTGGCGCAAACTGGAACGTGGGGTCGAGCAGCGGGTGCGGGCGATCAACGCTTTTTTGCATGACCTCTACAACCGGCAGGAAATTTTACGTGCCGGTGTGGTGCCCGCAAGTCTTATCGCCAACAACGACGCCTTCTTGCCCCAGATGATGGACTTCACGCCGCCGGGCGGGGTTTACACCCATATCGTCGGCACGGACATCGTCCGCACGGGCGAGGATGAGTTCTTCGTTCTGGAAGACAACGCGCGGACCCCCTCGGGCGTAAGCTACATGCTGGAAAACCGGGAGACCATGCTGCAGATGTTTCCCGAGCTTTTCAGCCAGATCAAGGTGCAGCGGGTCAGCGACTATCCCAAGAACCTGCGCGCCTCGCTCGAGGCTTCGGCCCCGCCCAACTGCGAAGGGCACCCTTTCGTGGTGGTGCTGACACCCGGCATCCACAATTCGGCCTATTACGAACACAGCTTTCTGGCGGATCAGATGGGGGTTGAGCTGGTCGAAGGGCACGACCTGCGTATCGTGGACGGGCGCATTGCCGTGCGCACCACACGTGGCTACCGGACCGTCGATGTGATCTATCGCCGGGTCGATGACGCCTTCCTCGATCCGCTGACCTTCAATCCCCAGTCCATGCTGGGGGTACCGGGCATCATGGACATCTACCGCGCGGGCAACATCACCATCGCCAATGCGCCGGGTACCGGCGTGGCGGATGACAAGGCGATCTATAGCTATATGCCTGATATAGTTGAGTTTTATACGGGCGAGCGGGCGATTCTGAAGAACGTGGAAACACACCGCTGTTCCGAGCCTGACAGTCTCAAGTACGTGCTCGATAACCTTGCCGATCTGGTGGTGAAGGAGGTCCATGGCTCCGGCGGCTATGGCATGCTTGTCGGCCCCGCCGCAAGCAAGGCAGAGATCGCGGCCTTCCGCGAGAAGCTGAAAGCCCGACCTGCCAACTACATCGCCCAGCCGACGCTGAGCCTTTCGACCGTGCCCATCTTCACCGAAAAGGGCCTTGCTCCACGCCACGTCGATCTGCGTCCCTTCGCCCTTGTCGCGCCGAATGAGATCAACATTGCGCCCGGTGGCCTGACGCGCGTCGCCCTGACCGAAGGTAGCCTGGTGGTCAACTCAAGCCAGGGCGGCGGCACCAAAGACACCTGGGTGTTGGAGAGCTGATATGCTGGGAAAAACCGCAGGGGGCCTCTACTGGATGTTTCGCGGACTGGAGCGGGCCGAGAATACCGCGCGCCTGATCGAAGCCGGATTCCGCATCGCCCTGACCCGCTCGACCGATCCCGCCTCGGACTGGCGCTCCGTCATCGTAACCTCGGCACAGCAGGCGGCCTTCGAAGCCAAGTACGATGCCTACACCAGCCAGAACGTCAGCAATTTCCTGCTGCGGGAGCCTTCCAATCCAAGTTCCGTCCTCTCGGTCATAAAGACCGCACGCGACAACGCGCGTCTGGTTCGCACCGCCCTGACCACCGAGGTTTGGGTGGCGGTCAATGAGACATGGATGGTGCTGACCGATTTGTTAAAAGAAACAGTGCCCGATCCGGAATTGCCCCAGGCTCTGGAAGCGATCCGCCAGCAGTCCGCTCTGGTGCGCGGCGCCCTCTATGGCACAATGCTGCGAAATGACGTCTACAACTTCTGCCGCCTTGGCACCTTTATTGAGCGGGCCGACAGCACCGCGCGGATCATCGACGTGAAATACCACGCGCTCCTCCCGTCGCCTTCCTACGTGGGCAGCAAGCTCGATAACGTGCAGTGGGAGATGGTTTTGCGCTCCGTCTCGGCGCACCGCTCCTTCCGGCACGCGGTGCAGGATGACTACAATGCATCGAACATCACCGAATTCCTGATCCTTGACCCGCGCTTTCCCCGCTCGCTCGCCTTCTGTGCCAAGCGCATCACAGAAAACCTGAGTGAGCTGCGGAATGAGTACGGCGGCGAGAGTGAGAGCCTCGATGCAGCCCTCGCCTTTCACGCGCGGATCAAGGACCGTGACATCAATTCGATCTTTGAGGAGGGCCTGCACGAATATATCTCACAGGCTATCCTCGATATCGCCGCGATCGGCACGCGGATCGAAGCACAGTACAGGTTCATCAACTAGATGCTTATCAAGATCTCCCACCGCACCGGTTACAATTATGCGCAGCCTGTCCATTACGCGTTGCAGCGGCTGCGCCTGCGGCCATCCAATTCGGCGCTTCAGACGGTTCAGGCGTGGGACATGAAGGTCGAGGGTGGTACTCTGGAAGCGGACTATATCGACCACCATGGCAACCAGGTTGACCTGGTTTGTGCCGATGAAGGAGCACAGGCCCTGACAATCACGGTCGAAGGCGAGGTGGAGACACATGACCGCGCTGGTGTGCTGGGCCCTGTCTACGGTCGCGCCCCGCTGTGGTATTTCGAGCAACCGACCGAGCTTACGAAGGCGGGTCCGCTGATCGCTGAGTTGGCGGATTCTATTGAAGACCACGGCAGCGATGTGGACATGTTCCACGCCCTCTCATCCGCCATTCTGGAGCGAGTGCCCTATGCGCTTAACGAAACCCACGCCGAGACGAAGGCGGAGGAGGCCGTCGCACAGAAAAGCGGCGTTTGCCAGGATCACGCCAACATCTTTATCGCTGCCGTTCGCAGGCTGGGCCGCCCGGCCCGCTACGTGAGCGGCTATCTCTTCATGGACGACCGTGTCGATCAGGAGGCAAGCCATGCCTGGGCGGAGGCCCATATCGATGGCCTGGGGTGGGTCGGCTTCGATGTCTCAAACTGCATCTCGCCCGATGAACGCTACGTCCGCCTTGCCATCGGACGGGACGCCCATGATGCGGCCCCCATTTCGGGCCTGCGCATGGGTGAAGGGGACGAGTCCCTCATTGTATCTTTACAGGTGCAGCAGTAAGGGATGCATCTGCTTGAACTGTGGTGAATCACAATGACCTACTGCGTTGGCATGCGCTTGAACCGCGGCCTCGTCTTCATGTCCGACACGCGTACCAACGCGGGTGTCGATAACTTCGCCTCGGCGCGGAAGATGTTCAATTTCAGTGTTCCGGATGAGCGTAACATCACCATCATGACGGCCGGCAACCTGGCCACGACTCAGGCCATGATCAGCCTTCTGCGTGAAAGGACGGAAGTGGCCGATGACCGCGATCCCGGCATCCTGAGTCAGCCCACCATGTTTCAGGTGGCGCGGCTGGTCGGATCAACCCTGCGAGAAGTGATTTCCTACAGCAATCCAAACGGTCAGGAATCTGCCGACACCTTCAGTGCCTCCGTCATCGTCGGGGGACAGATCAAGGGCGGCAAGCCCACTGTCTTTCTGGTCTATCCCGAGGGGAATTTTATCGAAGTGTCTGAGGACACACCCTTTTTCCAGATCGGTGAGACGAAGTACGGCAAGCCGATCCTGGTCCGCGCTTTCGAGCCCGATCTTGCCTTCGAGGATGCTCTGAAACTTCTGCTGGTGTCTTTCGATTCAACCGTGAAGTCGAACCTGTCTGTCGGGTCGCCATTTGACGTGCACGTCTACGAAAACGACAGTTTCGATCAGGCCGTCATTTCACGGATCGAAACAGATGATCCCGTCTATCAGGCGATATCGTCTGGGTGGGGGGAGGCCCTGAAAGAGGCCTTGGACCGGCTGCCTTCTTACAAGATTTAGTGGTCCCGCCACGCTGCCCCCTAAAGGCCGCGTAACAATTAGGCGAACGATGCTGCAGCGCAGAATAGTGTGGAAATTCTCCACAGGGTGCACTATGCTCACTCCATTCGATAAGCCGCGAGCACCAGCCAGAAAGGGTTGTGGGCAATGCAGGACTTTCAAGAAAGCAGAATTGAATTCGCTGACTTCAGTTTCGAACGTCAGAAGGTTGCTTGTTACGGGCTACAGAATAATGCCGGTGGCACGACGACGGTCCTCAACTTCCCATCCGTCGGGCTGGCCGACGAATTCAAACACGCCTTCCTTGAAGAACGGAATTTTGGGGTCGTCCAGAACGATGCACAGGTCATCTGCTTTGCGGATTATGAGACCGTGATGCGCCGCCCCGACAAGGATGCCCGCATCAGGCAGCTGAAATACAATCGCGAATTCATGATGGGCACGCTGGCCCACCTGGTGTAGCGTCCCCCGCCCCAAGACAGGCAGGCCCAATGAATAGCCTTCTGAACTTGTCCAGTGCCTCGCCAGCGAATGGGAATGCGATCCCCGCCCCGCTGAGGTCAGATGAACTTCGCCCGTTCCTCCGGGACAGGTTTGACAATCTCCAACGCCTGCGCAAGATCAATCGTCCGGTCGAACAGAGCCCTTCCGGCGATGGCACCTGAGAGGCGCGGCACGTAATTCATCCGCGAAAGGTCATCGAGTGTGCGTGTGAGGCCACGTGCGATGACCGGGGTCTTTGTCTCCGTCGACAGCTGCGTGATGAGTGCGAGGCTGTCCTCCGTTTCCTCAAGATCTGCATCGATGTCCGTCACGATGAAGGCCGCCAGCGGATCCTGTGCGAATGCCTCGAGCACGGAAGAGGGTTCAAGCGCGCTGTTGCCCCGCCAGCCCTCACTTGCGACATAGCCCTGAAGAACATCGACGGCGACAACGATCTGCCCCGGAAAGGCGCGGGCGGCTTCCCTGACAAGGTTGGGCTGCTGAACGGCGAGCGTCCCGATCACGATCCGTCCGGCCCCCGCTTCGATCCACTCCTCGATCCGCTTGAGGGAACGGATACCGCCACCAAGCTGAACGGAGGCGCTCACGGTGCGGATGATCTCGCGGATGGTCTCCTGGTTGCGCTGATCGCCTTGCAGGGCGTCGAAATCGGTTATGTGGATCCAGTCCGCACCAGCCTGGGAGAATTCGTTGGCCTTGGCAACCGGATCCACGTGCCAGATCTGCGGTTCTTCCAGCCGACCACGAAAGAGGCTTACGCAGCGTCCTTCGAGAAGTTCAATGAGGGGATATAGGTCCATTTGGGGCATCCTTTCATGGCTGGGTGCGCTGACACCAAGCAGGCGTAGGCGCTTTTCGGGTGATCCGTCTCGATTGTTGCGACACTTCACGATCCGGCAAAGACATGCGCGGCGACGACGCCCGCCACTTTGGCTGCCCCGTGCCCTGTCTTTGTAACAGACCCGCGCTGTTTCTTCACCTAGAGGTGCAGGCCTCAACCGCGCTTGTAGGTCTCACGGTGCCAGACATAGATGCCCGCGCCTGCGATCACGAGGCTGCCGAAGACCGTCCAGAAATCGGGGATTTCAGCGAAGAACAGGAACCCCCAGCAGGCTGCAAAGGCAAGACCGGTATAGGAATAGGGTGCCAGCATCGCGGCCTCCCCCTGGGAGAAGGCCCGGATCAGGGCCAGTTGCCCGACCGTTCCGGCCAGCGCGACAAGGACCATCAGGCCAAGTCCGGCAGCATCCGGTGTTTGCCACTGAAAGGGCACTGCAAGGCTCAAAAGAACGGTGCCGACCATTCCGGTGTAGAAAAGCGAAGTCCAGACATCCTCATCGGCACCGACCCTGCGGGTCAGCAAGGCATAGCCGGAATAACAGGCCGCAGCCGCAAGCGGCAGAAGGGCAGCGGGGCTGAAAACGTCGCTGCCGGGTCTGATGATGATCATCGCACCAACCAGCGCGGCCGCGATGCCGGAGATGCGACGCAGGCCCAGGCTTTCCCCGAGAAAGAGCGCGGCACCGAGCGTGATGAGAACCGGATTGGTCGACATCAGTGCCGCCGCATCCGTCAGGGGGATCAGGCTGATACCTGTGAAGAAGAAGGCCGTCGCACTCATCAGCAGGATGGACCGCAGGAATTGCAGGACCGGATACCGCGTCCGCATCACCTGCCGCAAACGCGGGAGGACCAGCAGGAAAACCAACAGCATTTGCCCGGCATAGCGCGCCCAGAGCGCGGGAAGAACACCGACAAGGGGTGCGAGCGCCTTGACGGCGGCATCCATGATCGAAAAGCAGAAGATCGCCGAGATCATCAACAGGATCGCACGGCTTTGCAGCGTCATGGGAGCTGGCCAAACAGCGGACCTGTCCCACGACCTGACGGTCCGGCGGCACGATCGTCACTCAGCAAGGTTTCAGCGCTTTCTTTGGGGATAAGATCAAGGTGTGGTCCAGTGCCTACTGCGGGAATGACGTCTGCAAGCATCGCCCCGCAGCTCCTCCTGTGCAGGTTCCACCATATTGGCCCCCAATGCAAAGCGGGAATGCCTTTGGCGTCACCATTGGCGGGCCAAGCTGTTGGAACTATTGGTTCGAGCCGACAGGCCTGCGGCTCGGAACGGGCGCTTCCCCTCAATCCGACAAGGTTTGTCTTCAAGCAGTCCGGTACAGTCCCGGAACAAGACCTTCTGCCAGCGCTTTCAAAGCCTCGGGAGAGGTTCCAGCTTTTTGCACCGGCCCGTACTGCACAGTGTAGTTGCCGCCCAGCTTGGCCAACAACTCCGACACGTACCGCAGCGATGCTACCGTGCGCCCGAAATCGTCGTTTCCGCCACTGAGCAACCGCGCCAGCGCCCTTGTCCGGTAGTAGTGCCTTGAGTTCCGCATATCGGCCGAAGCCGGGACGATCGGGGCCCCGGTGGCAGCGGAGATTCGGGTGATGCCCCGCCGCCAGGGCGGCTCGACCAGCAGACCGTCCTTCATGTAAGGCACACGGCCCGACCCGAAGACCAAAAGCGCGCCGCCATCTTCCAGATGGGCCTGCATCCCGGCGCGGGTCTGGCGGGCGGTCAGAACCTTGTCCTTGCGGTCAAGATCGACGGCAACGATACGCTCGGGCCCCAGAAACCGCTCGGCCTCCCGGTTGGCCACCACCTTCAGATCCGGCCTGTGTTCCTGAAGGGCCCCGGCGTGGGCGATGAAATCGAAGGTGCCGATCGGGTGGGTCGAACCGATCACCACAGGGCCCTGTGCCGGAATATTTTCAAGACCGTAGGAGGTGATCCGAGTGCCCCCCTTCATCTCAAGCAGGGCCTGAACCAGCTCGGTCCCGGTGCGGCCATCGAGTGCGATCAGCACTTCTTCGGTTTCGCGCAGCGCAAAAAACGCCTGGCCGGTTGCCCCGCGGCTGAAAAGATCGACGGTGGACATCAAAAGCCGCAGTGCCCTCAGGCGCAGATCGGCCCCCTCCGCGATGCGCAGCCGCGCGCGGAGGAGGTCATCCATCGGGTTTTCTTTCTCAGGCCTGATCAAGGTGCGTCTTTCGACTTCTGTTCGGTGCCGTGCCATGTCGCCTTCGGCTGCAGAGTGGCGCTGATCCGCAGCCCCCGCCGGAAGACACCGGGGCGTGGGACAGGGGTATGGACCAAATCGAACTTACTTGCATGGCCGATAGGGTTTACAACGTTGGCATGTTAATGTCATGTACGACCCGATCAGCAAGCCTTGGGATGGCGCCATGAACCCCGCCGCGGCCGGGATCGACGAAGTGGTTCTGAACTTCTCGCCGACGAACCTGCAGGTCCTCAACGCGGTCCTTGCGGTTGTGATGTTCTCCATCGCCATCGACCTCAGGCCCGAGGATTTCAAAAGACTGGGCCGTGCGCCAAAGCCGTTGCTGACGGGGCTTTTTTCGCAATTCGTGGTCCTGCCCGCGCTCACCTTCCTGCTGATCCTCGCGACCGCGCCGCCGCCCTCCATCGCGCTGGGCCTGATCCTTGTCTCCGCCTGCCCCGGTGGGAACATCTCCAACTTTATCACCCACCGTGCGGGCGGCAATGCGGCGCTCTCGGTCTCCATGACAGCCTTTGCCACGGTCGCCGCGATCTTTCTCACGCCTTTCAACATCGCCTTCTGGGGCAGGCTTTACCGCCCCACCCGGGAGATCCTGCAGAACACCTCCATCGATCCCGTTTCCGTGGCAATCACGGTGGGGCTGATGCTGGTCCTGCCGCTCTGCCTGGGCATGGCGCTGAACAGTCGGAGGCCCGATATCACCACACGGCTTCGCACGCCGCTTCAATACCTGTCGATGGGCATATTCATCGCCTTCATCCTTTTGGCGTTGGCGGCGAACTGGGCTCTGTTCCTGCAATTCGCCGGGGCTGTGGCGGCCCTGGTTTTCGTTCACAACGGTCTCGCACTGATCGGCGGATATGCCACAGCCACGATCACGGGGCTATCGGCCTTCGACCGCCGCGCCGTGATGATCGAGACGGGCATTCAGAACTCCGGCCTTGGATTGATCCTGATCTTCGGATTCTTCAGCGGGCTGGGTGGCATGGCCGTGGTGGCGGCCTTCTGGGGTATCTGGCACGTGGTCACAGGAATTGCCCTGGCCGGCCTGATGGCGCGGACAAAGGCGGCGAGATGATCGGATCTGCCGCTGCCGTCGCATTCGGTTGGCCGACGCATTTGACTTCGCCGCTACACCTTCTGAACCGGATCCGCTGATGCGTGTCGCGACGCTGAATGTGCAAAACCTCAGGCTGCGGAAGAAGGACGGTGAATTCCGGCTGCACGGCGCCTGGGATGGGGACAGTCCCGAGGGCGACGCACTGGACCCGATCGACCGAAGGCTGACCGCCGAACTCCTTGCCGAACTGGATGCGGACGTGATCGCGCTGCAGGAGGTCTTCGATCTCGACACGCTCAATTATTTCCATCAGGAATTCCTCCTTCCAACAGGAACGGCGCCCTATCCCTATCGCCTCTGCATTCCAGGCAACGATGGTCGGGGCCTTGACGTTGCCGTGATGTCCCGCCTTTCAGTGGAAGCCGTCCAAAGTCATGCCTCCTTAACACCCGCCGAACTGCGTGTTGAGGTGCCCGAGGGTGTCGCACCCGATCTCCCCATCTTTCGGCGCGATTGCCTGATGGTGAGGCTCGGTGCGCTGACCCTCTTCGTTTGCCACTTCAAGTCACCTTACCCAAATGCTGAGAAGGCCTGGACCACGCGCAGGCTTGAGGCCCTCGCAACACGCAAATTGATCGAGCGTCGTTTTCAGGATCCGCAGCAGGACATCTGGCTCATCCTCGGCGATCTGAATGAGCCGCGTGCCTCTGAAAAGGTCAAAGAACGCGCGACCCAGCCGCTGGTAGAGGATTTTTCGGTGGATCTGATGCAGCGCGTACCGGAGGCGGAGCGTTGGACCTACTTCGACGCCCATTCAGGGCTCTATCACTGCCCCGATGCGATGCTCGCCTCGCCCGCGCTGGCCCGGCAATATCCCGAGGCGAGGCCATTCATCATTCGCAAAGGGTTAGGCCGTGAGGCGTCGCGGTTCGCAGGGTCCCGCCTTTCCCGTGTCGGACGTCACCGGCCCCACGCGAGCGATCATGCGGCGGTGAAGATTGATTTTCCCGACCTTTGAGGTGCTGCACCTACCCAAGTACCAGAGGCCCAAGCACGCTAGTCAACGCAACGGTGACAAGGATTGCGACCGGGTCCAGAAGCGCGCCTGCACGCAACATATTGGACCGTGTCACCGCCGGATTGGCAAAGACGATTGCATTGGGCGGCGTGGCGACGGGCAGCATGAAACCGATGGAGGCGGCGAGTGCTATGGGCAACATGAAAGCAACCGGATCAGTATCGAGCCCGGTCGCCATCCCTCCCGCGATGGGCAGGAAGATCGCGGCCATGGCGGTGTTGCTTGCCAGTTCACCCACATAGACGATCAGGGCCGCGACGATCAGAAGAACGGTCAGTCGGGGCCAATCTGCAATCAGTTGAACGCCCCCGCCGATCCAGGCGGCCAGATCAGATTGTTGCAGAATGCCGGCCAGCGCCAGCCCACCGCCGAAAAGGATCAGAACATCCCATCGCAGGGAGACCGCCGTATCCCAATCAAGCAGGCGGCCGCCCTTGCCATCGGGAAGGACAAAAAGGGTGAGGGCAGCGATCATAGCGATGCCTGCATCGGAGACCGAGACCATCGGGAAAAGCGTATCGATCACTGGCCGGAAGAGCCAGGCCAGGGCCGTAAGACCGGCCACGATCGCAACCCGGCGTTCTGGTGGTTCCATCCCGGCCTGTTCGTGTCTGTAGCTCAGATCCAACGGAACGCGGCTAAACCTCGGGGATATCCAAGCAAGCATCAACCAGGCAACTAGCAAAAGGACCAGCGCGACCGGGATGCCGACGGCGGCCCATTGGGCAAAACCCACGTTCACCCCGTAGGCCTCACTGACGTAGGCGGCAAAAATGGCGTTGGGCGGTGTGCCGATCAGCGATCCCATACCGCCGATGGTGGCGGCGAAAGCAACGCCGAGCATGAGCGCCGCGCGGAAATCGGCTTGGTTGGACTGTGAACTGGCAATGGCCGCGGCGATGGGGGCCACCACCATCGCAGAGGCCGTGTTGCTGATCCACAGACTGAGGAAAGCGGTCGTCAGCATGATGGCCCCCAGAATGCGCTGCGGACTGGTGCCAGCGAATCCCAGAAGCAGACCAGCGATACGCCTGTGCAAAAAGGATCGCTCAATCGCCTTGGCGATCAGGAACCCACCGAGGAACAGAATGACAAGGGGGTCGCTGTAGGACCGGGCGACAGTCTCCAGCTCGGCAAGCCCCAGGAGGGGGGCCACGGCCAGCGGCAAGAGCGCGGTCGCGGGCAGCGGCAAGGCCTCCGTCAACCACCAGAGCGCCATGGCCAGAGTCAGGCCAAGGGCAAGCCAGGCTGGATCGGACATGGCCCCAGGTGTGGGAAGGACACAGGGCGCGGCCAGCAGCAGCAATCCGGCAATGATGAGAGGGTTCAACTTCATTGGGTAAGATCAGAGGGGGAAAAACCTTTCAGGTTTCTTCCGTCCAGCCCTCCCGCAAGAGGCCAACGGTCTCATCGTCACTGAGCTGGTGAAAATCATCGTAGAAGGCGCCGACGCCGTAGAACTCCCGGGAGGGGTTCAGACATATGACCAGATCGGCCAACGAGGCGAATTCCGTAGCAACTTCAGCCGGGGCCACGGGGACGGCTACGCAGGTTTTCGCGGCACCCTGACGCTTGATTGAGAGCAGTGCCGCCTTCATTGTCGCACCCGTTGCCAGCCCGTCATCCACGATCACGGCCGTGCGCCCCGAAGGCGAGACCTGCGCACGGTCACCCATATAGCGCGCGCGCCGACGCTCCAACTCCTCCAGTGCCCCGGCGCGCGCCTCTTCCAGGTAGGCGGCATCGGCGGCCGAATTGCGTCGGATTTCCTCGTTGATCACTGTTTGAGGGTCTTCACCGTCGACGATTGCGCCAAGGGCCAGTTCGGGCTGGTAGGGCGCACCGATCTTGCGCACCAGGATCATGTCGAGCGGCGCCTTAAGTGCCCGCGCCACTTCAAGCGCGACCGGCACGCCGCCGCGGGGCAGGGCGTAGACGACAGGCCGCTCAAGCGCCATTTCCGCCAACCGCTCTCCCAGGGCGCGGCCGGCTTCGGCGCGATCCGCAAACCTCATTTCAAGCAGGCTCATTTCTCAGGCCTCCTGTCAAAGCGCCCCCGCGCGTCGGGCGCACCCCCGGGCCCGGACGGGCGTTACGATGGTTCAATTCCTGCCATGGCGCGCGCAAGGGGGACTTGATCTCGGTCATGTCATGTACGCATTTTATCACGGATGTCCAAGGTGGCGGCACTGGTGCTGCAGGATCAGAATTTCCGGCGCAAGTCCATTGCCTGACGCAACCGGGACTTTGCCAGCGCGTTCGCGGCCGCGTGTGGTGCGATTCCCTGATCCCGCACCCGTGTCAGGACTTCGCGGGTGTTAAGCGCGATCTTCTCGGCGATCGTTGCCAAGGCCTGTGCCTGCGTACCGCCGTGATACTCGACCGAAGCGCAGATAACCCCACCGGCATTGGCGATGAAATCGGGGATCAGCAAGACCCCTCGGGCATGCAATTCTGCCTGGGCCGCCTCGGTCGTGGGGATGTTGGCCCCCTCCACGATCAGCCGGGCCTTGATCGCACCGACATTGTTACTGTTGATGACGTCAGGTCGGGCGGCCGGGACAAGGATGTCGCACTCTGACGTGATCACCGCCTCCTGTCTGGCAACCCGAGCATGGGGATAGTCGATCACGCCTTGTCCGCCGGATTTGATCGCATCAAGGCGCGAAAGGTCAAAGCCATCGGTGCTGATGGCGGTGCCGCGCGAATCCGCTACGGCGACAATCCTGGCCCCCTTCTCCGCAAGGAACCGGGCCGCGTGGCGGCCCACCGCGCCGTAGCCCTGAATCGCGACGCGCGCGCCCTTCAGGCGCACACCGCCGAAGGATTCCGCCACCTCCGCAGCAATCGCGACGCCAAAGCCGGTCGCGCCGATCTCATCCAGGGGAATACCGCCGACCACGCGGGGAAGGCCCACTGCGCGGCCGATCTCGTCGTGGACCCAGGCCATGCAGACCTCATTGGTCCCCATGTCGGGGCCGGGAATGTAGTCCTCCAATTGGGCGATGGCCCGGGCGAAGGCGCGGATCAGTCTTTCCTTTTCGGACAGGGGCAGGGCCGGGTCACCGAAAATGACCGACTTTCCGCCGCCATGGGGCAGGCCCGCGGCAGAGTTCTTGCTGGTCATGGCCCGCGCAAGGCGGGCGCACTCCTCAAGCGTGACGTCAGGGGCCATACGGACGCCGCCGATCGAAGGCCCCATGGCCGTGTTGTCGATGACCACGATGGCCTGCAACCCCACGGCAGCCTCGCTGATGTGCACCACCTTTTCGGGCCCGAGTGGATCGGCCAGGTCGAATGGGCCTGTCATGCCTCACCTCCCTCTGGTCCAGTTGGTCTTTGCAGATGCTCGCGCAGGGCCGTCAGGAATCGCGCCGCCTCTCCTCCGGTGACCGCCCTGTGATCAAAGGTCAGGGACAGGGGCAGAATGCGGTGGGCCTCGGGCTTCCCTTCGACCAGAACGGCCTGCTCCGAGATACGTCCCGCTCCTACGATAGCCACCTGCGGGGGGGAGACCACGAGCGCCGCGAAGGCACCGCCGATGGGGCCGAAATTCGACAGGCTGATCGTCGCGTGCCGCATGTCCTCGGGTGAAATCGATCTGTCACGGACCGCGGCTTTGGCCCATTCGATCTGCGCATCGATGTCTGTAGTGTTCTGCAGATCGCGCAGCACCGGTGTGAATAGGCCGTCCGGGGTGTCAACCGCGAGGGTCAGGTCGACACGGTCATGCAACTGTCGCCGCTGCCCATCAAACCAGGCATTTAATGCGGGTTCCATCCCACAGGCAGCGACCATCGCCTGGATCAACCGAACTGTCGGGTTTTCCGAACTGGACCAGGCGGAAATGTCGGCGGTGTCCGTGACTGTGGCGGGCACCACCACAGCGTGCGAGCGTGTCATCGCCCGGGCCATCGCGCGCCGCACGCCGCGCAACGCCACCCCGGCAACCCCCTGTGCCGCCGCCTCCACATCGCGGGTCAGGATCGCACCCTCCGGACCGCTGCCCACCAGCGTGGCCAGATCGACGCCCTTTTCGCCGGCCAGCCGTCTCACCGACGGTGTCGCCTTTACCCCGGTTCGCGGCGCGGGCTGGGGAGGCGCGGCTTTCTGCACATCGGGCTTTTTGTCAAGCTGGCCGACAATCGCGCCACTATCCTTCGCCTGCCCTGTATCTATCTCAACCAACGCGGCACCGATTTTCACGATGTCGCCCTCGGCCGCGATCAAGCGGGCGATGGTGCCGGAATAGGGTGCCGGGATCTCGACCACGGCCTTGTCCGTCTCCACCGAAACAAGCGGCTGGTCGGCGACCACATGGTCCCCTTCGGTCACGTGCCAGGTGACGATTTCGGCGTCCTGCAGGCCCTCGCCAAGGTCGGGAAGCGTAAATTCGGTCATGCGAACTCCATCATGTCATGGGCCGCTCGCAGGATGCGCCCGACGGAAGGCATGTAGCGATCCTCAAGCCGGAGATAGGGCATCACCGTGTCGTACCCGGTGACCCGACGCACCGGCGCAAGCAGGCTGGTCAGGCAATGCTCCGCCAGATCGGCAGCAATCTCGGCCCCGAGCCCCGCTGTCAAAGGAGCCTCGTGCACGATCAAGCAGCGACCGGTTTTTTCGACGGACGCGCGGATGGTGCGCCGGTCAATCGGTTTGAGGGATGAGAGGTCGATCACCTCAGCCTCGATCCCTTCACCCGCCAGCGCCTCTGCCGCTGCATGGGTTTCTTTCAACATCGCGCCCCAGCTGACCAGCGTCAGGTCCCCACCTTCCCGCAGGCGGGCCGCGTCGCCGATGGGCAGGGCGGCACCATCATCGACCACCGGCTCAGAGGTCGCGCGGTAAAGCCGCTTGGGTTCCAGAAACACCACCGGGTCGGGATCCTGGATTGCGGCCAGCAGCAAGCCGTACGCGCGGGCCGGGGTGCTTGGGACCACCACACGCAGCCCCGGAATATGGGCAAGCATCGCCTCCATGCTCTCGGAATGATGCTCCGGTGCGCCGATGCCGCCGCCGAAGGGCGCGCGCAGGACCATGGGGCAGCTCAGCCGCCCACGGGTGCGGTTGCGCAGCCGGGCGGCATGGTTCGCAAGCTGGTCGATGGCCGAATAGAGAAAGCCCATGAACTGAATTTCGGCCACCGGCTTCAGCCCCTGCGTCGCGGCACCCACTGCCATGCCCGCGATCACTGTTTCGCTCAGCGGTGTATCACGCACTCGGGCCGAACCGTAGCGCTGGATCAAGCCGTCCGTGGCGCGAAAGACGCCCCCGTCAATGCCGATATCCTCGCCAAAGAGCACCACGTCGGGATCCTCCTCAAGGGCGCGGGACAGGGCCATCCGGATGGCTTCGATCATGTTCAGGTCAGTCATCGCGGGCCTCTTCGGCCTGTGCAGCGATGTCCGGTGGCAGGTCCGCGTAAAGGTGATCGAACATGGCGCGTGCCGGTTCCGGTTCGGTAGCAAGGTAGGTCTCAGCGGCGGCATCGACCTCTTCGGCGCAGGCCCTCAGCAAAGCTTCTTCATCCTTCTTGCCCCAGCCATGCGCCTCCACCAGATGCGCGCGCAGCCGGATCAGCGGTTCCTCCTTCCAGTGCGGGCTGACTTCCTCCTCATCGCGGTAGCGGCTGGCATCGTCGGCCGTTGTGTGGTCGCCCAACCGATAGCTGAGACATTCGATCAGCGTTCCGCCCTCACCGGCGCGCGCCCTTTCCAGCGCCCTCTCGGTGGCCGCCCGCACCGCGATGACGTCGTTGCCGTCGATCTGTTCGCCCGGCAGTCCAGTGCCAATGGCCTTGTCGGACAACTTCTGCGCCTGGCTTTGCTGGCTGCGGGGGACGGAGATCGCCCAGGCGTTGTTGTTGATCACGAAGACGGCTGGCAACTGCCAGATGCCCACGATATTGAGCGCCTCGTAGAAATCACCCTTTGAGGTCGAACCGTCGCCGCCAATGGCCACCGCCACGCCGCCACTGCCCTTCTGCTGCATGGCCAGGGCAACTCCGGCGGCATGGGGATACTGAGAGGCTACCGGAATACAGACCGGAAAGTCCTGCCTTGGCCCACCGAAATCATTGCCCCGTTCATCACCACCCCAGTAAAGAAACAGCTCTTCCAACGTGACACCGCGCCAAAGCTGACCACCGTGTTCGCGGAAGGAGGGAAGGAAGACGTCCTCGGCCCGCATCGCGCTGGCGACACCGACGCTGATGGCCTCCTGCCCGATGCTTGATGCATAGGTGCCCAGCCGTCCGGTGCGCTGCAGGGCAACCGCCTTGGCGTCGAACCGCCGGGTCCGGACCATGGCGGCGTAGAGCGCCTTAAGCGTCTGACCGTCCCGGGCGAAGTCTGGCAGGTCGCGGACACAGGCGCCCGCGGCATTGAGGAAGACAAGCGGCTCAGCCATCGTCCGCAGCCCCTGCCAGTTCCTTGGCCATCATGTCGCGCATCACGAATTTCTGGACCTTGCCGGTGATCGTCATGGGGAATTCATCGACGAACTTGACGAAACGCGGGATCTTGAAGTGTGCGATCTGGCCCTTGCAGAAGTCTCGGATTTCCTCAGCCGTTGCCTGCTGTCCTTCGCGCAGTTTTATCCAGGCACAGACCTCTTCGCCGTACTTCTTGTCCGGCACACCGATCACTTCGACCTGTTCTATGGCCGGGTGCGAATAGAGGAAATCCTCGATTTCGCGCGGGAAGATATTCTCACCGCCTCGGATCAACATGTCCTTGCTGCGCCCGACGATCTGGAAGAAGCCCTCCTCATCCACCACTGCGATGTCGCCGCTGGCAATCCAGCGCGTCTCGTCGATGGCTTTGGCCGTCTTTTCGGGATCGTTCCAGTATTTTGGCATCACGCAATAGCCGCGGGTCAGCAATTCACCCGGCGTGCCGCGCGGGGTGATCCGGCCCTTCTTGTCGATGATCTTGATCTCCGTATGAGGCAGCACGCGGCCCACCGTCTCGACGCGCCTGTGCACGGGATCGTCAACGGATGTCTGGGTGCTGACCGGGCCGGTTTCCGTCATGCCATAGGCGATGGTGATCTGCGACATGTGCATCTCGCTCATGATGCGCTTCATCAGTTCCGCCGGGCAGGGGGCCCCTGCAATGATCCCGGTGCGCAGCGAAGAGAGATCCCGCTCGGCAAAGCCCGGTGAATCGAGCGCGGCAATGAACATCGTGGGCACCCCATGAAAGACGCTGCAACGCTCCTTCTCGGTCACCTCCATGGTTGCCGTGGCATCGAACCCGGCGGAGGCAAAGACCATCGCCACCCCATGTGCCACACAACAAAGCGTGCCCAGCACCATGCCAAAGCAATGATACATCGGCACCGGAATGCACATCCGGTCATCCGCTGTCAGGCGCATCTGTAGCCCGGTGAAGTAGGCATTGTTGACAATATTGTGGTGCGTCAGCGTGGCAGCTTTGGGCCTGCCGGTGGTACCGGATGTGAACTGGATGTTGATCGGATCGTCGAATTGCAGCGTGCCTTCCAGCTCCGCCAGTTTCTTCTTCGACGCTGCGTCGGCTAACTTTGCAAGATCATCGTAGCGCAGCGCGCCCGGCACCGGATCCTTGCCGAGGCAGATGAGCCAGCGCAGGCTGGGCAAGGTCTCTGACTTCAGCGTACCCGGTTCCGCGCCCGCCATCCCGGGGATCAGCTCGGACAGCATCGCCACGTAGTTGCTTGTCTTGAACTCCGGCACGAAGACCAGCGCGCTGATCTCCACCTGTCGAAGCGCATATTCCAACTCTGACAGACGGTAGGCGGGGTTGATGTTGACCAGGATCAGACCGGCCTTCGCGGTGGCGAATTGCAGCACCACCCACTCTGCCATGTTGGGCGCCCAGACACCGATCCGCTCTCCCGGCGCCAGCCCGAGCGATATAAGTCCGTCAGCGATGCGGTCCGCCTCTCTGTCCAGGTCGCGATAGCTCCAGCGCACGTCCTGATAGGGCACGATCAGAGCATCCCGATCCGGCAAGGTCTGGGCCGTGCGCTTTAACAGGTTTCCCACCGTCAGGCCCATCAGGGGTCTGTCGGATACTCCGTGTTCGTAACTGTCGCGAAGCGATCTGTCGGCACGCTCGATCGGCATCTCGTATTCCCTCATAAGAGCAAAGCGGCTCTCTGTCTCGGCGGCAGCCGCCGGGAAATCGCGGATAAGACCGCGATCAGGATAGCGCTGCGGGGGTGCGTGGAAATTGACCAAGATCAAGAGGGGTCTTGGTCTCCGCCCATTGGGATCCGGGGGGCCTTTTGATCCGGCTCAAAGACCGGGTGCGTTATTCGCGCAATTCTTGCAGGCAGGGCCTGCGGTATGGTTCGATGATCGCGCACAGGGCTGTGTGGACAGTAAATTAAGAATCAGGAGTATCCGAGCGGTGTTAAGTATCTGGTGCCTTCCCTCCGGGGGCGTTCCTTTCTCCGGCGTTGGGGCGGGCCCCCGCGCCCGATTGGGTCGCGAACGCGGAAATCGCGATTCCCTCGCAACTGCGTGGCTCATCGGCGGTACTGGCCTGACGGGGGTCTTTGCGGCGTCGGATACCATCCCACGACAGCGCCAATCGGCGGTTGCCGACATGGAACAAGCAACCGCTCATCGACGGTCGCTGAATGCGGGTTGAGGCAGAAATACGGGGCAAACTCTACGCCGACGATTGCGCGGGCAGTCTGGCCGTTCTCGCCACCGATCAGCTATTGGGCCTGACCTCGCACGAGGCCGCGAGGCGCCTTGAAGAATACGGCGAGAACAAACTTGAGCGGGTCAAGCGGTTGAGCCTCCTGTCGCTTCTGATTGATCAGCTTCGCAGCGTCATCGTATGGCTTCTGGGCGCTGCGGTGGTCCTGTCGGTTCTGGTTGGAGAGTACCCGGAGGCCATCGCGATTATCGTCGTTTTGGTGATCAACACCGCGATCGGCTTTTTCACCAGCTGGAACGCCATCCGCTCGATGGAGGCGCTTTTCCAGATGACCCAGGCCACCGCACGGGTCCGGCGTGACGGACGCTCTTCAATGGTGCCAGTGGAAGAGGTCGTGCCGGGGGACGTGGTAATCCTTGAGGCCGGCGATGTTGTGCCCGCAGATCTGCGGCTGCTGCAGGTGGATAATTTGCAATGCGACGAATCTGCGCTGACCGGTGAATCCGCGCCGGTGTCGAAGTCCGAGAAGGTCTTACCTGAAAAGACCGGCGTTGCTGATCGCATCAACCTTGCCTTCAAGGGGACTGCCGTCACCCGGGGAGAGGGGCTTGGCCTTGTTGCGACCATCGGTTCGGAAACCGAAATCGGCCGGATATCGACGCTCGCCCAGACCGCTGAGGCCGCGGCGTTTCCTTTGGAAAAGCGCTTGGACAAGCTTGGGCAGACCCTTGTCATTATCAGCATCGGAATGTCGGGCCTGATTGCGCTGGCAGGCATTCTGCGCGGGCTCGAACCGATAGCCATGATCGAAACGGCAATCGCCCTGGCGGTGGCTGCGGTGCCTGAAGGCCTGCCGGTTGTCGCAACCCTCGCACTGGCGCGCGGCATGCTGCGGCTTGCACGACGCAATACGCTGATCGAACGGCTCTCTGCTGTCGAAACGCTCGGTGCCACGACGCTGATCCTGACCGACAAGACCGGCACCCTGACCGAAAACCGCATGACCGTTGCCGGTTTCCTGCTTCATCACGCCGATGTTGACGTTAATGAACTGCCGTCCCAAGAGAACGTCACCAGCGAGGCGGAGCTTTTGCGCGCTCTCGAAATCGGGGCTCTTTGCAACTCCGCCGAATTGCCCCTTGGCGGGGGGGCCGAGGGGGTGGGCGATCCGCTTGAACTTGCGCTGCTGCATTTTGCGAACCTTCTGGGGGTTCGGCCGGACCTTGATCCGGACGATCGGCCCGAAACGGCGAAATTCCCCTATGATCCGGATCTGAAAATGATGGCGACCTGCCACGCGGTCTCGGGCGGCGTCTTTACAGCCGTCAAGGGCGCGCCGGAAGCGGTCCTTGCGCATTCCCAGCGGGTGCTGACCAAGGCCGGTGTCGTTGAACTGAGCGACGCGGAACGCGATGCCTGGCTGCGGCGGGTCGATGCCGCGGCGGGTGCAGGGTACCGCCTGATCGGACTGGCCTACAATGAGGGGCCCGATCAGGGGGACGGGCCCTACAAGTCGCTCATCCTTGTCGGTTTCGTGACGCTGCTGGACCCGCTGCGCCCTGACGTGCCCGCCGCCCTGGCGGAATGCCTTGGCGCGGGTGTGCGTGTCATCATGATGACCGGGGATCACATCGCCACAGCGAAGGAGATTGCCGCGCAAGCCGGTCTGGGTGCCCAGGGCCGACTTGTCGCGCTGAGCGAGCATGACCTGCACGGCCTGACCGAGGCACGCATCGATGCCAGCCTGAAAAGCCGCCTTGCGGATGCTGACGTGTTTGCGCGTGTCGCACCGGAGACCAAGCTGCGGCTGGTCGAGTATTACCAGAAAGACGGTCATATCGTCGCCATGACCGGCGATGGGGTGAACGACGCCCCGGCGCTGAAGAAGGCGGACATTGGCATCGCCATGGGTCAACGTGGAACCCAGGTTGCACGGGACGCGGCCGATGTGGTGCTCAAGGACGACGCCTTCACCTCGATCGTTGCAGCGATGTGGCAGGGCCGGGTGATTTTTGGCAACATCCGCCGCTTTGTCATCTATCTGATGTCCTGTAATTTCAGTGAAATCCTGATTGTCGGGCTTGCAATTGTCGCGGGTTTGCCCGCCCCGCTCATCCCCTTGCAGATCCTGTTCCTGAACATCGTGACGGACGTCTTTCCGGCCTTTGCCCTTGGCCTTGGCGAAGGCGACCGCAGCATCATGGACCGTCCGCCACGGGACCCCGAAGAGCCGATCGTGGGGCACCCGCAATGGGCGGACATCGTCGCCTTCGGTCTGATGATCACCGTCGCCACGCTCGGGGCTTTCTGGATTGCGCTGGACCGGCTGGCCCTGTCCCCCACCGATGCGGCCGCTGTCGCCTTTCTGACGCTGGCCCTGGCCCAGCTCTGGCATGTCTTCAATCTGCGTGCCCGGGGCGAAAATCCCTTCGTGAACAGCGTCACCAGAAACGCCTACGTCTACGGGGCCCTTGCCGTCAGCCTGGTCTTGCTGATGGCTGCCTTCCAAGTGCCGGCCTTGTCTGATGTCATGGAACTTAACCCCCTCACCGGTGAGCAACTGGGCCTTGCCACCGCGGCCAGTCTGCTTCCTCTGATCGGCGGGGCCCTCTGGTTGAGAAGGGGTGCGCCACCGCGCGAGCCCGGGGTGAAGGAAAAGGGGGACTTGAGGTGAGAAAGGGTCTGTTTGTTCAGGTACAGAACCTGTCGCTCGGTGCGGGGCCCGCGTTGGATTTTCGCCAGTACAGGCCAACGAAACTGCATCGCCAAGGCAATCCGTGGAAGGCCCGCCAGTGAGAGTATTCTTGCTGATTGCCGCCTACGCCGCCGTGGTCACGCTGCCGCTGATCCTGTCATGGGCCGTGGGCGGACCGCCTCGGCCGCTTCATCAGGAGCTCGCCTCGGGGCTGGGCATCCTCTCCTTTTCGATCATTTTGGTGGAGTTCGTCCTCTCCGGCCGCTTCAAGAGGGTTTCCAACCGGATCGGCATGGACGTCACCATGCGGGCGCATCAGCTCTTTGCGCGCACGGCTCTTCTCTTTGCGGTGCTTCACCCCTTTCTGTACAGGGGCACGCCAACGGGTGGTCAGCGCCCGTGGGACCCAACCCGACAGCTCACTCTCACATCCGATTTCACCTATATCTCCACCGGCATCGCTGCGCTCATCCTCCTCTTTTGCCTTGTGGCATTTGCCATCGCGCGCAAACAACTGGACTTCAAGTATGAGACATGGCGCCTGATGCACGGGCTGGGTGCGCTTCTGATCGCCGCCCTTCTGTTGCATCACACAGTCTACGCAGGGCGCTACGGATCGGAACCGGTGATGACCTGGTTCTGGCTCGCCATGACCGGTGTCGCGATGGGCTCCCTTCTTTATGTCTACTTGCTGGTTCCGCTTCGTGACAGGGGGCGGCGATGGCGCGTCTCATCGGTGGACTGTCTCACCCCCAGGCAATGGCAGGTAACGGTCACGCCGGTGAACCATGCAGGTCTTGATTACAAGGCCGGGCAGTTCGTCTGGCTCAACATCGGGCACAGCACCTTTTCGCTCAAGGAGAATCCCTTTTCTATCTGCTCGGCCCCAGCGGGTGGGCCCGATGTTTCCTTCATGATCAAGGAACTGGGGGATTTCACGCGAACGATCGGCCAGATCCAGCCCGACACCATCGCCTATTTGGACGGCCCTTTTGGCAGCCTCACGGTTGAGGGCCGGGATGAGCCCGGAATTGCCCTGATCGCGGGGGGCGTCGGCATCGCGCCGCTTCTGGGGATCTTGAGACAACTGCGCGCAATGAACGATCCAAGGAAGATCAAGTTTATCTACGGCAACCGCAAGGAGGATCAGATTGCCTGGCGTGACGAACTCGACGGCGCAGATGTAACTTACGTCCTCTCAGAGCCGTCCGAGGCTTGGGAGGGTGAGGTCGGCTTTGTCGACGCCGGCCTCGTCGACCGTGTATTTGGGCCAGAGGAATTCGAGAACTGGCTTTTCGTCCTCTGCGGGCCAGCGATCATGATGGAGGTGGTTGAGACCCGTCTGATCGAGAAGGGCACCACCTCTGACCGGATCCTATCGGAGCGTTTCGATTATGACTGATCTTTTTAGACGGCTCAACGCGCGCAGGCGGGTGCTCCTCGCCTTCTGGGTTGTTAATCTCTTCCTGCTGTTTGTTCTGCTGGCCTTCGCGTTGCGGTAAGTTCCCGGTGGGCGGATGCAGGCTGAAACAACGGCTCTGTCGCACTTTACTGACCGGGAAGGGTACCAACGCCTTGTGCGAGCCTGCCCATCGCCTCATCCAGCACTGCGTTGGCGGCGATGGGGCTCTGGTCCAGCGCCAGCAGATTGATCAGTGTGCCGGTGGGGTGCCTGGGTGAGGCCATGATGATGAGCCCGCTGTTGCCCCTGTCGGGTCTGAGCAGCAGGTCATCCCAAAGCGTCAGCAAATCGGCCAAGTCGATCCTGCGGTCCGGCAGCACCTCCTGCACGACCGAAATCGCATCGGAGGGCAGCGGCGTGACGATCTGACCCGCGGCGGCCATGGGGATGGACACGCCGCCCCAACGGCCATTGCATTCGATCCAGTGGATAGCGGTGGGGCCACCCGGCCGCGCGCAAAGGACCGCATCAAGGCTGCAGCGCCCGAAATAACCAAGCCGCTGCAGGACGCGGGCGATGCGCAGGGCCTCTTCGCTCAGCTGGTCCTGGATTTCCTGCATCAGACGCGAACGGGAGGCACCTACGAAATGTGCCACCTCACTGCGCAGGCGCTGCTCAAAGATACCTTCGACCACAGGTGGCCCGTCCTCCGGCAGGGGAAGCCAAAGCTGGGCGGAAGGGCTTGCGGTCACGTCACTGTCCCAGACCCCGACCAGCACCGGATATCGGTCCTGCCAGCCCATGGCATGCAGCCGCTCACGGATCAGCGCCCTGAGATCGGTAAGCGACATATCCCGCACCCAGCCACTTTCCAGCAGCAGGTTTCCGGCGGAACCCGCGCTGTCCGGGACCTTGATGATCACCTGTTCCGCCTGCTTGCTGAGCCGGTGCGCCAGTCCCGCGGTTGCGGCGGGACCGTAGGCGGCAAGGGTCGGGGGCGTGGCATCGGCGCCGATCACCCGCTTGGCAAGTGCCGTGAACCACAGCTTGTCATTTGAGCGCCGCGCCACTCGAGAAGAGGGGCCGGAGACATGCACCGTCTGCCCGGCTCTTTCCCCGATGGCCTGTGCCAGCCGCCACGTGTTGCCGGTGGTCAGGTAGGCCTGAAGCGTCAGCCCGCCCTGCGCCCGGGCAACTTCCGCCAGGGTCTCGATCCAGCTTTCCGTTTTCCAGGCCCTCCGCGTAACGGGCGTCAGCGCATCCGAGCCGACCTCGTGAAAGTGGACCTCCTTCAGGCCAAGGTAGCCTGCCAGATAGCTCTCATACTCCCGGTCGCGCTGGCGCAGCAGCACATGATCACCTGGCCGGGCCAGCAGTGCCATCCGGTATTCAAGCCCTGACCCCGCCTTGGGTGGCATGAGCGAGATTTCGGACTGATCCCCGATCAGCAGACAGGGCCCGGGTCCGATGCCCTGCTGCACCACACCGCCGAAGTCGAGCGCCGTGGTGAAGGCTGGTTCGTCGCGCAAAAATGCCTCTGCGATCTGCGCTTCCGGTGTCGGCTTGCTCGGGGACGAAAGGGACATGAGTTCGGGTACAGGCGCCTCCGCGGCGCGAGGTTGACAAAGATCAATCTGCCCCGCGCTTGGCTGTTAATCTGCGAACAATCGACAGAAGGAGCAAGGTTGATGTGTCGCCTCTATGCCATGCACGCCAATGAGCCGACCAAGGTCGAATGTGGTCTGGTCAAGGCGCAGAACGCATTGATGGCGCAAAGCCGTGGGGACATGGAAGGGTACGCCCACGGTCACGGCTGGGGCGTGGCCGATTATCCCGATGGCGTGCCAATGATTGAAAAACGGGTTTGGGCCGCCTTCCACGGCGAACATTTCACCCGCGCTGCCGCGCGGGTCTACGCAAAGACGGTCGTGGCCCACGTGCGGCGCGCGACCGTTGGGGGCACCAGCATCGAGAACACCCATCCGTTTCACCACGGGCGCTGGATTTTCGCCCACAATGGAACCGTCCCGAACTTCGATCAGGTGCGTTTCAGGCTGCTGGAACACATGGACCCGCTCCACCGCTCAGAGATATCCGGAAGTACCGACAGTGAGCATGTGTTCCGCTACCTGCTGAGCCTCTTTCTGCGCCACCCCGAAAGGGGTCTGCTTCCCACGGTGCGTGATGGGCTGGCACAGGTTGTCGCCTGGTCGCGGGAGGTTGATCCGGAGGCACGGATCGGACTGAATATCGTGCTGACGGACGGCGAACACATGGTCGGCTCGCGGTTGAACCGGTCGCTCTTTTACCTGCACCGCGATCACGTCTTTCACTGCCCGATTTGCGATCAGCCGCATGTGCACCACAAACCCGACCAGGATTATCTGGCCATTGAGATCGCGTCAGAACCAGTGACCCACGGGGAAAACTGGTACGAGGTGCCCAACAACACGATCTTCCGCATCGGAGAGGATTACCGGCTGGATATGGAACGGCTGCTGCTGTCTGACTGAGAGCAGGTTACCTTGCCTGTGGCATGGATCGTCAAAGGGGAGGTTTGACCGCCAAACCGATCTTCGCTGGCAATGGTCCTGCTATCCCAGATGCCGTTCAAGCTGTTCCCGCACGGGAAGAACGGCGGCTAGGCGGTTGGCCAGAAGGAACATGCCGCCAAACTTGCGTTGCAGGTACAGGATGTCCATCGGCAGGGGCGGCGGGACATAGCCTGCTTCGGCCAGCGCGGTGCCCTCTTTTGTCAGCCGGTTGGACAACGACCGGTCGGCGAAATCAAAGTGATCGGCCGCGCCGATGGCCTCGAATACCGCGCCTATCATGCATAGGATCCGGTCATCGAACGGGCCCTTCCCTTCGATGAATTGCATTTCGATTGCCGCCGCCCGTAGAGCGGCCTCGTCACCTTCAAGTCCGGCACGCATCAACCGACGATAGCTTTGTGTCAATGCGGGGTCGAGGTCGCGTGTCGCGCCGAAATCCAGCAGCGCGATCTTGCCGGTCACTGCATTGTAGCGGTAGTTGGCGAAATTCGGATCGCTCTGGGTGACCCCGAACTCGAACAGTTCGCGCAGCGTCAGGTCGATCAGCGCTGCGGTGATGCGGTTACGTTCGTCCTGCGACGCCTCCGCCGCGGCCTCGATCGGGCCGCCTTCTAGGAAGGACATGGTCAGGATCTCACCCGTGCTCCAATCCTTGTAAAGCTCCGGCACTTCGAAATCCGCATCGTCAGACAGAAGTCGGCCGAAGTGCTGCAGATGCGCGCCTTCGCGGTGATAGTCGGTTTCTTCGTGCAACTGTTTGCGCGCCTCCTCCATATAGGGGCCAAGGTCCAAGCCCTTGGGCAACAGGCCGGACATCCTGATCAAGCCGCCAACGTTGGCAACGTCGCTGTCGATGCTGCGGGCGATGCCGGGATACTGAACCTTGATCGCCACATCACGCCCGTCCCGCAGCAGGGCACGGTGCACCTGGCCGATGCTGGCCGCTGCGATGGGGTGTACTTCGAAACGCTTGAAGGCACGCAGCCAGTCGGCCCCCCAGTTTCGGTTCAGCACCTGCTTGAGCTGCGCGGGTGGCATGAAGTGCGCCTGGTCACGCAGCCGCGCCATGATGTCTGCGAGCTCAGGTGGCAGCACCTCTCCCGCGTCCATCGAAATCAACTGGCCCACCTTCATCGCGGCCCCCCGCATCCGGGCCAGCTGATCGGCCATCCGGCGCATGTTGCCTGGCGTCATCAAAAGACGGCGCATGTCGGGCCGGGTCCCACGGCCGACCTCGCCCAAGGCCTGGACGGCCATATTGCCCGCGATGCCCGCGGTCATTGTCCCCAGCCGGGTGAACCGGTTCAGGCGGCCCGATGGAACAGGCAGGGGGCGGGACTGATTGGCACGATCTTTCATGCTTGGCTACCTGTAGCTGGCTTGGCAAAATTCAAACCGCAAAGGCGCGACCTGCGACCTGCGACCGGAATCCCTGTCACCAGTGTTCCGTCCCCGGTGCGCCCTTGATCCTGCCGCGCAGGTTGTCTGTGACCCAGCCGCCGTAAAAATCCCCCTCCTGCGGGATCACCCGATGCTCCCCGACAAAGCAGGCCTCCATCGCGGTCGCGTAGAAGGCCAGGTAATCCGTGATCGGGGCGAAATCTGGCGTCGGGTTGGCATAGCTCCAGGCGGCACGCCGCGCGGTGACCTTGCCCAGCGTCACGTCCCAATAGCTGGCCACGCCCTTCCATTCGCAAAAGGACCGGCCCCGCGCGGGCGTCAGAATCCCCCGCACGTCCTCGGGTGGCAGATAATAGGTTGGCGCGTGATGGGTCTCCAAAACCCTTAAAGCGCGGTCCGTTTCCGCCAGAATTTCGCCGCCCAGCAGGATACGCAGCCGCTGTGGAACGGCCTCAAGCGCTGGCGGACGGGGATAGTCCTGAACTGTTTCAATGGGCAGATCTGTCATGACAGGCCCGCCTGATGCAGGATCTCGGGGATCTTCTTTTTCACCTTGAAGAAACCCGCCGTCGCGTGCGACCAGATCAATGCGTCCCACTCCCGCCGCCACTCCGTTAGCGCGATGCCCTTTGTCGCAAGGGCGGGGCGGGCTTTCGCAATCCAGTCGGACAGGGGGCCCGTGGGCGCGTAAGGCATGGCGATCTGCTGCACACTCGCCGTTTCGGCCCAAAGCGCCAGGTCCTCGGGCACTCCGGCCCGCATGGGTTCCGCGGACTGCCCAAGCCGGTCGGCCAGTTCCTTCAGGGCAGTTTCTTCGAAGGTGGTGACATGATCCGCCACCGCAAGCCGGGAACGCAGGTGACTGGTGGCAAGCGTTGCCGTAGCCCGGATATTGAGGGGCGCGAGATCGAACTGATCCAGCACGCAATCATCCTCGGTCAACAGAAGGGCGGTAGGCACTCCGGCGGCGGGTTCGGTCACCTTCCGCAGGGGCTGCACATCGGGCAGGCCTTCGGGCTCCTGATCCTGCAGTCCCTCTGTATCTGCCGCCAGATCGGCATCGCTGGGGGCAAAACGGTTCTCGGTGAACTTGGCGATGTTCCAGGCCTGCGCCTCGTAGGTCCGGCCACGCGTGTGCAACCCGGCGACCCAGCGCCAGCTACAGGTATTCGACGCCGGATCCCCGTCGAGCAGATGACGGTAGAAAAAATCCGCACCAATGCGCCAGGGCAGTTCCAGCGTGAAGATCCAGATAGAGGCGAACCACATCCGCGCGTGATTGTGCAGATAGCCAGTCTCGACCAGTTCCTGGGCCCAAGCGTCAAAACAGTCCAGCCCCGTCGAACCACTTTCAGCCCGTTCGATCCGCTTGCGCAGGTTGCGGTCCAGGTCGAGCGTGGCGAGGTCCGCCTTTAACCCTGTGACATAATCCGACCAGACGGAGGGGCGCCGTTCAAGCCAGCCTTTGAAATAGCCGCGCCAGAGGACCTCCTGGACAAATTTCTCGGCGTTCTCAGGCCCGTGTTCGGCCAGTGCGGCAGCAACCACTTCCTTTTCGGTGACCAGCCTGCGCCGCAGGTAAGGTGACAGGCATGAGACATCGCGATGCTGCCCCGGGCCGCGATCGTAGTTGCGGCCGCTGGCATAATGGCGGCCCATGCGGGGTACAAAACCCTCCAGAATGCGGAGACCTTCGGCGCGGGTGGCAAGCTGGGGGTCCATGATCTTTCTCCTGCTTTGGTTGCACGGAGGTATCGCAGGCCCGAAGTCTTTCAATGGGCTGCGACAAGGCGGACAGGCGGCTTGCCCTTGCCGACAAGAACTTTCGGTGAAGGCCCCCTTGCCGGCTCAGGCAGCGGCGAAAAGCGGAGTCGATGCCGCGATAGACCAGGCCAGGATGAGGCCCGAGGCGACCGCGGGGCCAAGCGGACCGGCCTTGTCCTCAGCCCACCGCGCCATGGTGCCGTAGACCACCAGAAAAAGCACGAATACCGGCAGAACCGTGAAGAGCAGGCCGATATCGGCAATGTTCAGCATCATCGCCCCCGATAGTGCCAACAGAAAGGGAAGCCGCAAGGCGACCCGCGTGAGCGGATGACGCCCCTGGACGCAGGCCCGGTCGGCCAGCGCGAAAATCAGCGTTGCGGGCAAAAGCAGCATCATCAGCGGCAACCTTGGCCCCGTGGGCAGGAAGGCGGCCCCGTACCGGTCAAGCGACAGCGCAAAGGCGCCGAGCCCCCATACCACCAACAGGACAAAGGAAATGAGGGCAGGACGAACCTCGACCCGTGGTCGCCAGCGAAGCACCGCAAGGGCGACTGTCCCCCAGATCGCGAAGAAGAGAAACAGCGCGCCAAAGCCGCTGAGGCCTCGCATTGGCAGGTCGATGCAGGAGGCCAGGATGGCAAAGGGCGCGGGTATCAGAACGGACAGGATGGCCCGCCTGAGGCTTGGACCGGGTTGAGAGGGACCGTCCGGAAGGAGATGCGATAGGGGCCAGAAAAGCGCGAAGATTGCTCCAAGAAGTGCCGCGATCCAGCGCCCGGTTCGGGCCGGTTCGCCTTCCTCTCCGATCCAGCGCAGTATTTCCTGAATGGTAACGGGTGACCAGAGCACCCCGACATGCCCCACCATTGGTGCCACTGCCGCACGCCGTTCAACCCCGTCCTTTCGCAGTGTCACGCCCTCCTCCGCCTTGCCCAACTGCTCAACTGCTGACAGGGCAACGGACCGCAACCGCCCCTCCTGCGCGCCCGACAGAACCAGCAGCCGCTCGGGGTGGTCCGGTGTGACCGCCTCTGAATACATGGAGATGGCCACCACCTCCTCCACACTCTGCACTCTGCTGGCTGCCCGGACGATCACGTCGGTTGCCATGGAATGACCCACCAGGGCCAGCCTTTCATGCCCGGTGAGTGCACGTGCACGGTCAACCACATCCACCGTTTGCCGAACCAGGTCCTCGGTCGTCCCGGTCAGGGATGTGATATTGGGTGACAGCGGCTTTTCGTGCCGACCGTGGCCGAGGTAGTCGAAAGCGACCACGCTGTGCCCGGCCCTTGCCAGCGACAGCGAAATCGCCTCCATCATCTGCCTCGATCCGGCGAACCCGTGGGAGACAACGACCAGCCGATCGCCGTTTCCGTCAGCATTGTAGAGGGTTGCGGGTGTTTCCCCCAATTGCGTGTCGATGATGTTCAGCTCCGACCGCGCTGCCTCAAGCCGTGCGAGGGAGATGAGTATCAGAGCGATCGCGCCAACGGCGACGAAGAGGCGAAAGAAGCACTGCATTGCGGACAGCAAAGTAATGCAAAAGCGCGCCATGACGAGGCAGGTCAGAACCCGAAAACAGGTTGTTTCAAACGTTTTCAAGATACAAAGCGGATTATTCGGTTCTTGGAGACCGCCGTGGTGCGGCTGGCAAACAAGCGCCAGACTTCTGACCAACGTCCGCAATCGCCAGATCCGCAGAGGTTTCGAAACCGCGTGTTAGATTCAGATCATGCAGCAGACGGCCGTGTTTCCGGGTCTCTTCGATCAGCGCGCCGAAGGTGCGGATGCCCTTGCCCTCCAGCAGGGGCAGCAGCCTGACCAGCACTTCGGCGGTCGCCCTGGCGTCACCCAGGGCGGTGTGGCGGGCTTGTGCGGGCAGGGTGACCGACAAACGGTCGCACAGGGCGTCGAGCCCGTGTTCTTCGTTGGTGCCGAAGACCACGGCGGAAAGCAGGACTGTATCCAGAACCGGATGATCCCAGGTGACCCCCATCTCGGACTCCGCCTTGCGCAACAGGCCGATGTCGAAGGGCGCATTGTGGGCAACCAGCACCGCGTCACGGGCGAAGTGATGAAACGCCTGGCCGACTGATGCAATGCTTGGTGCATCAGCCACGTGATCGTCCGTCACCTTGTGAATGCGGGTTGACGCCGCCGGTATCGGACGGCCCGGGTTCACGTAGGTGTCCACCCCCTCCCCCTCGACGATGCGCCCCTTCAGGACACGCACGGCCCCCAGTTGCACCACCGAATCCTCGGCCACCGACAGGCCCGTCGTCTCTGTGTCGAAGACGACGAAACACAGATCACGAAGCGCAGTCTCGTTGATCTCTATCGTCTCAGACGCGTTCATCAGATCGAAATCAAAGACCAGTGGCCGCGCCGCGATCGGGCGCGCCGTTTCGGTTGTCGGCTCAACGATCAGCATGAAGCAGTCCCTGTCCAGCGCTTTCAAGCGTGCCTCGAAGCTCAGTACACGCGTGTGATCCAGAAGTCCGAAAGCCACCTCTTTTTCGTTTGCCGCGGCCTTCTCCATCGCCTCCAACAAGGCTTCGGCATGGAAATAATCGGTCAGCGGTGCTTTCAGTCGGGGCGGTGCGATGTGGGACAGCACTTCCGCAGCCTGCCCATCGTATAGGACGATCTCGTGCGCGGGATTGATCAGCATCGTCGCTATGGGGATTTCCGTCAGCAGTGCCGTCAGTCGCGCGCTCTCGGCCTTCAGCCGCTCTGTCTCCTGGGCCACCCGGGCGGCCCTGTCGATGATAGAGGTGCTCAGGGTCGCCGTGACCGCCTGCGCTGCATCGGCCAGATCGCCCAGGTATCGCGCGGCACTGCTGTCGACCGGACGCGGGACATCCGAATGTGCGCGCAGCCGCAGATCGGCGGCCAACCTGTTGATGGGCTTGGCGACATGTTCGTCGAATAAAAGCCAGATCAGCAGCGCCAGTCCGGTGTTGAGAAACCCGAAGACCGTGAAGGCGGTCAGGAAAGGGGCCGCCCGAAGCCCTTCCTCTCCGCGTGACCAGCCAAGATAGAGCGCCCCACCCGCCAGCGCCGTCGCCCCCGCCGCCAGCAGGCAGAAGAACAGGAAGATGCGAAAGCGCAGGGACAGCCGGGTCAGCATCTCAGGTCTCGCAAACCTTCTTCAAGATCGGATCCTCTGCAGGCATGCTCTGCCAATCGGCATTGATCACGGTGCCATCGTCGGCGAAATCCGCCCCGTCAATCAGCAGCGCGGAGCGGCCCGCGGCGCAGTCGAAAACCATAGGTGCCTGATTGACCGGCGACCAGCGGCCAAAGAAATAAAGATCGACCAGACGTTGATCCGGCAGGTTCTCGTTGCGCCGCGCCGTGCCCGTGTCGACGGCGGCAAAGCGTTTCGTATAGGGCCAGACCTGGGTCCAGGGCCGCAACCAGCTCTGCTCATTGACCGTCATGGCAATCTCGACCCCTTCGGGCAGACGTGCGGCGGTGCGGTCGAACCAGGTATATTCGTTTGAAATGGTCATGCCGATCATGCCTGCCCCCGCGGCCACCGGCATGATCCATTTCGGCAGACGCCGCCCGGTGACGATGTTGAGCAGCAGCGCAAGACCTGCACAGGCGATCCCGGCAAAAACGGTGGCGATGAGTTCTACAAACATAAGACTATCCTAACGTTCCCTTGCCCGATCCCACAGCCGATTGCATGGTCTTCACCACCACAAATGCGTCGCGCAGATGGCTACGTTCAAAGTCCGACAGAGCCGATGGATCAAGGTAGTTCGTGGGCTTCTCTCCTGCCTTCACCTGCGCGGCCTGGTGTTCCAGCCGGGTGTCCGCGATCAGATCGTAGGCATCCAGCAGGTCGGCGCCACCGGTTTTCGACATGACCCCGGCCGCCATCGCCGCCTCCAGCCGCGCGCGGGTGTTCACCGGGGTCAGGCGCCCCTGCAGCGTATAGATGCGCCCCAGATCGACCACCGGCACCACACCATTGTGCTTGAGGTCCAGCCGGTTGCGATGCTCGCCCGACCGGATCGTTGCCAGCCCGCGCAACAGCCCCAAGGGTGGCTGGTGCTTGAGCGAGTTGGAAATCATGTGTGCGGTGAAGATTGAGTTCTTCGAGGCCTGCTCGAGCGTGCTTTCCTTCAGATCCGCAAAAAGGCGGGTATCGCCACCGATGGGGCGCAGATCGAACATGACGGAGGAAAGCATCTGCGCCTCCGGGTTCGGCGTGGCGATCCAGCCCGCGAAATAGGAGCGCCAGGCCGACAGCGGCTGACACCAGCGCGGGTTGGTCGCCATCATGTCACCGGGACAATAAAAGTATCCGCAGGTGTCCAACCCGTCGCTCACGAACTTTGAAAGGGCGGCGAAGTAGGGCCTTTGCGCCTCTGAAAAATCATCGGAGAGGATCAGGCAATTGTCCTGATCCGACACGCCGGTTTGTTCCTGCCGCCCCTGACTTCCGCAGGCGAGCCAGAGGTAGGGGACGGGTGGCGGGCCCAGTTCGGCCTCGGCCAGCGCCAGCAGACGCCGGGTTGCCGTATCCGCGATGTCGGTGATGAGCCGCGTGACAACCTCGTGCCGGTTGCCCGCCTCCACCAGTTGCAACAGCAGCGCGGGGATTTCCGTCGTGGCCCGTGCCATCGCCGCTGCATCCGTGGCCTTGGCCACGCGGCCCACCAGATCGGCGGAGGACAGGGCCTGCGCGCGGGTCAGATTGGTCTGGGTGACGATCCCGACGAGGCGTCCGTCATCGACGATGGGAATGTGGCCGATGCCCCGCTCCACCATCAGGTGCAGCACGTCCATAACCAGCGCCTTCGGCTCCAGGGTCAGAGGATTCGCCGTCATTGCAGTAAAGATTGGCCCTGCCGGATCCAGCCCGCCCGCCACGACGCGGCCGTTCATGTCGCGCACCGTGACGATGCCGCGAAAAACATCCCCGTCGCAGATGCAGATGGAAGAGATACGCGCCGCCTGCATCTGCGCGGCGGCTTCCCGAATGGGCGTGTCCGGGGCGCAGATGACCGGATCGCGTGTCATCAGCCGCTCAACCGGTATCGCGGTCAGATCCTTGCGATCCCGCCGTGCAGGGCGGCGGCGGTCAAAGAACTTCGCCACCGTTGGGTGGGCCTCGATCAGGGCAAAGAGGATTGCGGCAGGCATTACAATCAGGGTGCTTTTGGCCGTGGCGGTCGCCGTGCGGCTTGCCGCCTCATCCCGCAAGAGCGCGCGTTCACCGAACGAATTGCGCGGGCCCAGGATGGACAGTTGAACACCCGTCTCGTCAGTGATCTCAACTTCGCCCTGAAGGATGATGTAAAGGTGGCTTGCCTGCTGCCCGACCACGAAAACCCTTTCGCCCGGTCCAAAGGTTTGCGCCTCACAGACCTCGGCCAGCCCGGCCAGATCAGCCTCCGTCAGGCTGTCGTAGGGATGCACAGAGGCAAGAAACTGGGTCAGATGCGCGGGAAGGGCCATTCAATCGTCCTTCGAAAAAGGAAAAAGACCTGCCCACCATAACGCGAGCAGGCCCAGTTGGTCAGGAAGTCCACCGCCGCAAAAAGGAATCTGCGGCGATGGGGGGAGGGTTAGTGTCCTTCGATAGCGACGCCTGCCCCGCGGGGGACACGCACGCTTTCGACCAGATCCCTGATCTCTTGTGGGGTTTCCTTGGTCATGCCGGAGACCACGTAGGCCACCCCGAAGTTGACCAGCGCACCGATTGCACCGAAGGAGGTCGACTTGATCGGCCCGAGCAGCGGGTTTGCATCGGTAAAGGAGTTGGTGTCAGGGATGAAGAACCAGCCCTTGTGCAGGAAGATATAAAGCAGTGTGACAACCAGACCGGCCAGCATCCCCGCAACCGCGCCCACGTTGTTGATACGGGTGGAGAAGATGCCCATCATCAGCGCAGGGAAGATCGAGGCCGCCGCGAGACCAAAGGCCAGGGCCACCGTTTGCGCCGCAAATCCGGGTGGGTTGAGGCCCAGAAGAACCGCCACGACGATTGCTGCCGCCATGGAAATCCGCGCTGCCGTCAGCTCATTTTTCTCACTCATGTTCGGGGTCAGCTGACCCTTGAGGAGGTCGTGCGAGACCGCCGAGGAGATGGCAAGCAAGAGACCCGCAGCCGTTGAGAGCGCCGCCGCAAGGCCGCCCGCCGCCACAAGGCCGATCACCCAGCCGGGAAGCGATGCAATTTCGGGGTTGGCCAGCACGAGGATGTCACGGTTGAAGTTGGTCAGCTCATTGCCTTCCCAACCCTTCTCGGCCGCTTTGGCCTGCAGATCGGCATTCTTGTCGTTGTAGTACTGGATCATGCCGTCGCCGTTCTTGTCTTCCCAGCCAAGAAGACCGGTCTTCTGCCAGGTCGCCATCCAGGCGTACTCGGGATCGTTCTCGATCTGCTCAACGCTCACCGCAGGGGCGTCCGTGCCATTGGGCCACATCAGTTCGGAGATGTTGAGCCGCGCCATGGCTCCCACAGCCGGGGCCGTCAGGTAGAGCAGTGCGATGAAGACCAGCGTCCAGCCTGCGGACCAGCGTGCGTCGGATACCTTGGGCACCGTAAAGAAGCGCATGATCACGTGGGGCAGACCCGCCGTGCCGATCATCAGCGACAGGGTGAAAAGCACCATATTGATGGTTGAGCCGTGGGCGGCCGTATATTCGGCAAAGCCAAGGTCGGTCACGATCTGGTTCAGCTTGGCCAGCAGCGGCTCACCGGATGCCTGGTGATCGCCGAACAGACCCAGCGCCGGGATCGGATTGCCCGTGAGTTGCAGGGAGATGAAGACCGCAGGGATCGTATAGGCTGTGATCAGCACGCAGTACTGTGCAACCTGCGTATAGGTCACGCCCTTCATGCCGCCGAAAACGGCGTAGGCAAAGACCACGCAAGCCCCGATCAGCAGCCCCCAGAAGGCGTCGATCTCGAGGAAACGGCCAAAGGCGATGCCCACGCCCTGCATCTGGCCGATCACGTAGGTGATGGAGGCCACCAGCAGACAAACCACGGCAACCATGCGCGCGGTCTTGGAATAGAACCGGTCGCCGATGAATTCGGACACCGTGAACTTGCCGAACTTGCGCAGGTAGGGTGCCAGAAGAAGCGCCAGCAGCACGTAGCCCCCGGTCCAGCCCATCAGGAAGGAAGAGTTGTCGTAGCCCGTAAAGGCGATCAGCCCCGCCATCGAGATGAAGGAAGCGGCAGACATCCAGTCAGCAGCCGTTGCCATGCCGTTGGTGACAGGGTGAACGCCGCGCCCGGCTGCGTAGAATTCGGATGTGGAACCCGCACGGGCCCAGACGGCGATGCCGATATAGAGCGCAAAGGACGCGCCAACGAAGAGCAGATTGAGTGTAAACTGATCCATTTGATTATTCCTCGTCCACGCCGTGTTCCTGGTCGAGCCTGTTCATGCGCCAGGCATAGAAGAAGATCAGGATTAGGAAGACGATGATTGAGCCTTGCTGGGCAAACCAGAAGCCAAGGTCGGTACCGCCCACGTCAATCCCGGAAAGTGCCGGGCGCAGGATGATCCCGAACCCGAATGAGACCAGCGCCCAGATGACGAGGCTGATCAGGATGAGACGCACATTGGCACTCCAATAGGCGTTGTTGTCAGTGTTCTGGGACATTGTTCCCCCTCCGTATGGTTCCCTGAAGCCCTGCTCGGGGCTTCCATGAAATGCCTTATGTCGTGGCTTGCGACACGAGAGCGTTGAGTTGGGCGGCAATCTTGTCGATGGCCCCCATCGCCGGGACGCGGGAAAGCGCCCCTTTGGATTGGTAGTAGTCGATCAGCGGGGCGGTCTGGGCGTGATAGGCTTCGAGCCTTTGCGCCACGGTCGCTGCATTGTCGTCCGCGCGGCGCTTCATGTCGGTGCTGCCGCAGGTGTCACAGGTGCCGGACTGTGCCGTGGGTTTGAAGCTGTCGTGGTAACCCTCACCGCAGCCGCCGCAGGTGAAGCGGCCGGAAATCCGCTCGACCATCGCCGCATCCTCGACCTCAAGACTGATGGCCGCGTCGATCCGCTGTCCGGTGATGGCCAGAAGATCGTCCAGCGCCTCGGCCTGAACGGTGGTTCGGGGAAAGCCATCAAGGATCACGCCACGGGCGCAATCGGTTTCGGCCAGCCGGTCCCGCAGGATGGCGATCACGATCTCATCGCTTACCAGATCGCCCGCCTCCATCACGGCCTTGGCGCGCTTGCCCGCCTCCGTACCCGCAGAAACGGCGGCACGCAAAAGGTCACCGGTGGAAAGCTGAACAAGGCCGTGCGCCTCTTCCAGCATCCGCGCCTGGGTGCCCTTACCTGCACCGGGAGGGCCCAGCAGGATCAGTACGGGTGCGGTTGTCGGGGTGGTGGCGCCGTCCATCATGCGTCCCTCCGGTTCATGCGGTTCTCAATGAGGTCATCGACCACGGAAGGATCAGCGAGGGTCGAGGTGTCGCCAAGGGCACCGAAATCATCTTCGGCAATCTTGCGCAGGATGCGGCGCATGATCTTGCCAGAGCGTGTCTTGGGCAGGCCGGGGGCCCACTGGATCAGATCGGGCTTTGCGATGGGGCCGATCTCCGTGCGGACCCAGGTTTCCAGTTCCTTGCGCAATGCGTCCGTAGGGTGTTCGCCATTCATCAGCGTGACGTAGGCGTAGATACCTTGCCCCTTCACATCGTGCGGGTAACCGACCACGGCGCTCTCGGCGACCTTGGCGTGGGCGACAAGTGCGCTTTCGACTTCGGCGGTGCCCATCCGGTGACCGGAGACGTTGATCACGTCATCCACGCGGCCCGTGATCCAGTAATCACCATCCTCATCGCGGCGACAGCCGTCGCCGGAGAAGTAGTAGCCCTTGTAATCGCTGAAATAGGTCTTTTCGAACCGTTCATGATCGCCCCAGACAGTACGCATTTGACCGGGCCAACTGTCGGCCATGCAGAGCACGCCTTCAACGCCGTTGCCTTCGACCACGTCACCGGTCGTCGGCTCAAGCACCACGGGCCGGACACCGAAGAAGGGTTGCTGAGCGGCCCCGGGTTTCAGCCTGGTGGCACCGGGCAGCGGGGTCAGCATGTGACCGCCTGTTTCTGTCTGCCAGAAGGTATCGACGATAGGACAGTTCCCTTTGCCGACAACCTCATTGTACCAGGTCCAGGCTTCGGGATTGATCGGCTCACCAACCGACCCCAGCAGGCGGAGGCTGGACAGGTCGTACTTTTCCACCCATTCGTTGCCCGCACCCATCAGCGCGCGGATGGCAGTGGGGGCGGTATAGAACTGGTTGACCTGATGCTTTTCGCAGGTCTTCCAGAAACGGCCCGCATCGGGGTAGGTCGGCACGCCCTCGAACATGATGGTCGTCGCGCCATTGGCAAGCGGCCCGTAAACGATATAGCTGTGCCCCGTGACCCATCCCACGTCAGCGGTGCACCAGAAGACATCGCCGTCGTGATAGTCAAAGACGATCTCGTGGGTCATGGCGGCATAGACCAGATAACCGCCCGAGCTGTGGACAACCCCCTTGGGTTGACCGGTGGAGCCGGACGTATAAAGGATGAAGAGCGGGTCTTCGGCACCCATCTCCTCGGGCGCACAGTCGGCGGAGGCTTCGGCCATAAGTGCCGTGCAGTCATAGTCGCGGTCGGTCCAGCTGGTCTGACCGTAGGTCCGCTTGCCCAACAGGCACTTCACATCCTCATTGCAGTGCAAGAGCGCCGCATCGGTGTTTGATTTCAGCGGTGTTTCTCGTCCGCCCCGGGGCGCGTGATCTGCGGTAATGACAACCTTGGCGTCACACCCGTTGATACGCGCCCCCAGGGCGTCCGGGGAGAACCCAGCGAAAACGATGGAATGAATGGCCCCGATCCGGGCGCAGGCGAGCATGGCGTAGGCGGCCTCGGGGATCATGGGCAGGTAGATGACGACCCGGTCGCCCTTTGTGACGCCAAGGCCTTTCAGCACATTGGCCATCTTGCAGACGGAAGCGTGCAGATCGCGATAGGTGATGTGCTGGGCATCGTCCTTTGACGGATCGTCCGGCTCCCAGATGATGGCGGTCTGGTCGCCGCGAGTCCTTAGGTGGCGGTCGATGCAGTTTGCAGAGACGTTCAGCGTGCCATCCTCGAACCAGCGGATGTCGATTTTGCCCGGCTCAAAGGAGGTGTTCTTCACCTTGGTGAAGGGGGTCATCCAGTTGATGCGCTGACCCTGTTCGGCCCAGAAGCTGTCCGGATCGGATATCGATGCCGCGTACATCTTCGCATAATCGGACGCGGTGACATGAGCGCGTTCAGTGGTTGCAGCGGAAGGCGGATAGACCGCCGGTTTGACCGGGACTTGGGTGTTCAAGGCTTTTCTCCTCCTGCGGTGCGGCCCTGGTCCGGATGGCCGGGACGGGGCGCACATTTCTGAAGGCGAATATACCTGGGTCTGTAAATTCTATGTGGTGTATGCTGGATTTAAATGATTTTTTTGTAAATATTTTTCGGCTTTTTCTCGAAAGATGTAAATAAATTCGCATCTTTTCGAAATCTCCAATGTTTACCAAGTGGTAGCCAATCTGGTGCTGCCAAGGTTTCGGCGCTAACAGTATGCGAATGTATACAGAACTGATGGTCGGCCGCTCCCTCCGTTTGGTGCGACAAATTGTCAAAAGGGATGAGTAGGTCCGTCAGATGGCGACTCCTCTCCGCGCAAGTTCAGCCGATGAGCCACATTTGATTCGTTAAAACTCCCTCAATCTGAGGCCTATTGTGTCCTGCTTCCGAACAAGCCGTGACATCGTGGACGACTGTTCCCAGCCGCGCACCGAAATACGGCAGTTCGGCCCAATTTCCGCCTTTTTCTTGGAATGCGGGCACCAACTTGGCCAAGAATAAGGCGCTGTGGGGGCACAAAGCGGGCGACAAGAACACAATCGTCCGTGTGTGCAGGGCGGTTGCTAATGACAGATCTAGTTCTGACTGGATTCCAGCAGACCGAAAAAACAGTCTCCTCCGGCATCTTCGGGGCGAATGCGGTCTATTCGCAGTTGGAAGGTGGGACGCCAGCGGATGCCTACACCTCAGCTGCCGATGCGCTGGGCATGCAGGACTTCCGCTTTGGCGGCGGTCAGGCCGACGCCAATCCGTTCTTGATGGATTCCCGGGGCGACTATCCCGCCGATGGCGTGAACATGATCAACACGGTTGCCATGCCCAACGGCGATCTTCAGCCCGATCTGCGGAATTTCCTGGACTGGATCGAGAGCGGCGACGGTACGCGGACCGCCACCCTGATCATTCCGACCAAACATCTGTCGACCTCTGACTACTACGGTTTTGCCTGGGAAATCTCCTCCTTCGTCACACGGGTCATGAACGAATACGGTCCGGTCATCAGCGCCTTTGAGATTGGTAACGAACACTGGGAAATGGGTGAAACCGCCTACGGCACCAAGGCCTCTATCGCGACGGAAGCGATCGTGCGCGGGCTGGCGGCGGCGGGCGTTGCGGAGGCGGACCAGCCCAGCATTCTGGTCCAGATGGCCTCTGCCGGCTATGCGGGCTCCGAATTTCCGGGCACCCCCGACGGTCCGGGTTTCCGCGAAAGGGCGGAGGCCGCCAATTCACAAATCATCGCGCAGCTGAGCGATGTCGCGCGCGATGCAATTGATGGCGTGGTTGAGCACTACTATTACAACAAGCCGGATCGCATCTTTTCGGAGATGAGCCTTGAGAAGAACTACATCAACGTCGACCTCGGCGTCTGGCAGGAAGAACTGAACCGCGAACTTGAAGTTCACATTACGGAATGGAACATTCGCACGACCGCATTTAGCCAGCAGGGTATGGTGGCCGGTTCAACGCTGCTCAAGCAGTTTGAGAACATGGTCGATTTGGGTGTCGACACGGCCCATATCTGGGCCCTCGACTTTCATTCCCGCACCGCCCTCACGCTCGACACCGATGAGGGCGCGCGCCTCGATGCGCAGGGCCGCCTGACCAATTCCGCGCACGGCGCAGTCTTCGATCTCCTGTCCGAAAACGCCGTCGGTAAGGATCTGGTTGACGTGAGCTTTGCCAACCAGCCCGACGATGTGGAGGTCACCGCCTTCGCCGATACCAGCGAAACGGTCATGTACATTTCCTCTCGCAGCCTCGAGACGGAGAGCTTCCATCTGGATCTGTCAGCCTTCCTGACTGATGACTACTGGATAAGCGGCGTCAAGATTTCCATGGATGAGGCCACCTCAAACGGGCGCCAGTGGGAAAGGGGGGTCGCGGCCGATGCGATCATGCTGCAGGGCGCGCCCTACTACTACAATGAACATGACGTCGACATCGTCTATACCGATCTGAGCTTTTCGGACGCCGCCGACATCCATTTCGATCTCAAACCCTTTGAGGTGATCGAGATCACGCTTCAGCAGACTGTTGATGAGCTGACGCTTGCCGAAGCCGTCTCTGCCGACGCAAGCAACTACGTCCTGACCACACGCGCGCTCGATGCCCTGACGGGGAGCAATAATCTGGACGTCCTGGCCATCGCCGATATCGTCAGCGACCTGGAGCAGGCCCTGTCCCAGCAGGGCAGTTTCCTTCCGCCAACCAGCGTGCCCGGGCTCTATGCAGGATCGCAGATCCCGGGTCAGGCAAGCGCGGTCAGAAGCGGCGGCAGCCTTTACTACGGCAACGCGGAGAACGACATCCTGCTGGACCTTGAAAGCGGCATCGCCACCTGGGCCGGTCACAGCGGTCACCTCACCCAGATTGAGTGGATGACCGGTGGGACGGACCGTGACACCCTTTTGGGGGGCGACCATTCTGCGGTGTTGAGCGGTCTTTCAGGCAATGACCGGCTTTTTGGCGATGGGGGTGCGGACTGGTTGATCGGCGGCAGCGGCAATGATTTTCTCAACGGCGGGGTAGGCACCGATACGGCCGCCTTCGCGGGCGATCAACGCAGCTTTACACTGACCTTCTCCGCTGTGAACGATAATCTCATGATCGAGGACCGGCGCCCGGGGGGTGAGGGGACAGACACGCTGCGGCGGGTGGAGTTCCTGGATTTCGAAAGAGAGATCGACCTTTTCGGTGGTAATCCCATGCCGCTGGACATGTTCCTGGACGCCCGCGCGGTTCCGGCGGATGAGTTCATCGAGATCATCGAGCTGTACATCGCCTATTTCAACCGCGCCCCGGACGCGATTGGCCTGAACTACTGGGCCAACCTCTACGCAAACGGCATTTCGCTGGAGAAAATGGCCGCCAACTTCTTTACCCAACCCGAAACGCAGATGGTCTATCAAAGCGTCTTGGACACGGATGGCACGCTCGACATCGGCAATAGGGCAAAGGTCGAAGACTTCGTCTCACAGGTCTATGGTAACGTCCTCGGCCGCCAGCCAGACAGCGCGGGCTTCAATTTCTGGGTCGAAGAGCTGCAGCACGACCCCACCATCAGCCCGGACATCTTCATTCTGGCGATCATAGGCGGCGCCAAGTTCCCCGCGAACCCCACGCCCCAGACCCTGGCGGATCAGGACTATCTTGCGACCAAGGCGGACATCGGCGCCTACTTTGCGATCACCAGGGGCATGTCTGACACGGGCGACGCCGCGCAATCCATGGCGCTTTTCAACGGGACAGACTGGAGCCTGGACGCCGCCATCGCTTCGATCGACGCACATTATGATCAGGCGCTTGACCCCTACAGCGGTGATTTCCTGATGCCGCTGGTGGGCGTGATTGATGATCCTTTTGGGGTAGGCTAACAAGAAAACCTTCCACAAAAAAAGGCGCGTGCGAGGGAAGAGGGCCCGCGAATCGATTTGCGTGCTAGCTTGGGCGTAACACATGCCTCGGTGGGCCTAGGCTCGCCTGTCGCTTTTCGGGAGGAAAAGCAGATGTTCAACCCCACCGCCGTGGTTGCCGCGCAATTTGGAGATCACCTGGCCGAAACCTACCTGCAGTACTATTCGGGCCGAAACGCTGAATATGCCTCCTACCTGAACGGCTGCGCCCGGATGGTGTTGGAACGGCTGGGAAATTCAGACGCGCTCTACCACAATGCCGAACATACCATGATGGTCACGCTGGTCGGGCAGCAGATCGTACGGGGTCAGCTGCTCACCCGGTCGATTGAGCCCGAGGATTGGGTGCATTTCATCATATCGTTGCTGGTTCACGACGTCGGGTACGCGCGCGGGATCTGTTCGGGTGACACCGAGAATTCCGTTGTGATCAATGACAAAGGGGACACCATCTGCCCACCACGGGGGGCATCGGACGCCTTCCTCACAGCCTATCACGTGGACCGCGGCATGATCTACGCGCGGCAGCGCTTTGGCAATTCGCAACTGATCGACGAAGACCGCATCGCCCGTGCCATCGATCACACGCGATTTCCCGTTCCCAAGGGCGAAGTCTATGCCGTGACGGACAATGAACCGGGCCTTGTCCGGGCCGCAGACCTGATCGGCCAGATCGCTGATCCCTTTTACCACCGCAAGATCAATGGCCTTTTCCACGAATTCGTTGAGACGGGCTTTGCAGCGAAACTTGGTTATGAAACCCCCATGGACCTGATGGAGCAGTTCCCGAATTTTTTCTGGTCACAGGTCCAGCCGCTGATTGGTCCGGCGCTCAAACATCTTGAACAGACGATGGAGGGCAAGCAGTGGGTGGCGCAACTCTACAATCACGTCTTCCAGGTATCCCAGAGGGCAAGCTGCCTGGGCCCCTTCCCGGGGGAGCTTTGACAGGCCTCTTGCCGTCTTGCGTCGTAACGGCACAAGGGCCAATCGCGCTATCCGCTGTACATTTCGGGTGCCGTGATCTAGGCGCCTGATGAACATCAATCTTAACCCCCACAGGCCTTCCATGCTTTGCGCGGCGCACTGCGCGCGGGCCTGAAAACGGGTTCCCAAAGAAAAGAACGATCTGTGAAACAAGCTCTGCGCGATGCGCTCGATGACCGTGGCTATGACACCCTCACTCCGGTGCAGGAGGCTGTGCTGGACCCCGACCTTGAGGGTCGCGATCTGCTGGTCTCGGCCCAAACCGGATCGGGAAAGACCCTTGGCTTTGGCCTCGCCATCGCGCCGACGCTGCTGGAGGAACTTGAGGCCTTCGCGCCTGCGGGCATTCCCCTGGGCCTGGTCATTGCGCCAACACGCGAACTCGCCCTGCAGGTAAAGCGGGAACTTGCCTGGCTCTTCGCCAAGGCCGGGGCGCAGCTTGCCTCCTGCGTGGGCGGCATGGATATGCGCGATGAGCGCCGTGCACTGGCCCGCGGCGCGCACATCGTCGTGGCCACGCCGGGACGGTTACGTGATCATATCATGCGCGGCTCCATTGATCTCAGCGGTTTGCGGGCCGTGGTCCTGGACGAAGCCGATGAGATGCTCGATCTGGGGTTTCGCGAGGATCTGGAATTCATTCTGGGCGAGGCACCGACCACGCGCCAGACGCTGCTTTTTTCCGCCACGGTGCCAAAATCCATCGCGGGCCTCGCCAAGAGCTACCAGCGCGATGCCGTGCGCGTTGTGACCAAATCAGAGGCTGCACAGCACGCCGATATCAGCTACCGCGCGATGACCGTCGCGGACCGGGATGCCGAAAATGCCGTGATCAACACGCTGCTTTACTACCAGGCCCCCAATTCCATCGTCTTTGGCAACACCCGCGCCATGGTGAACCGCCTGACCACCAGGCTGTCGAACCGGGGGCTGCAGGTGGTTTCCCTCTCGGGTGAGTTGTCGCAGTCGGAGCGGACGCACGCGCTTCAGGCGATGCGCGACGGCCGTGCGCGCATCTGCGTGGCCACGGATGTCGCGGCGCGAGGCATTGACCTGCCCAACCTCGATCTGGTGGTGCACGCGGAACTGCCCTCCAACCACGAAACCCTGCTGCACCGGTCGGGCCGCACGGGCCGGGCAGGGCGCAAGGGCGTCAGCGCCCTGATCGTGACCAAGAAGACCCGAAAAAAGGCCGAGCGTATTCTGAGCATGGCCAAGCTCAAGGCCGACTGGTCAGACGCGCCCACAGCGGAGGAGGTCTATGCCCGCGAAGAGGAGCGCATGTTTGCCGGCGAAGCCTGGCAGGTTCCGGCAGAGGGTTCGGAGCAGGAAACCGTCGACAAGCTGACGGCGACCTTCACCGATGCACAGCTGGCCACCGCCTTTCTGCGCCTCTATCGCTCCGCCCGCTCCACGCCAGAAGAACTGTCTGGTATCGATGCCAAACCCGAACCACGCCCCGAATTCGGGCCCAGCGTCTGGTTTTCCATCACTGGCGGCCGGGACGCAGGAGCAGAGCCGCGCCGCATTCTGCCGATGCTGCTCAAGATCGGAAGTCTGGAAAAGGACGACATCGGCGCGATCCGCGTCCGGCAGGATCATTCCTTCGTACAGGTGAGGGAGGCCAGCGTGCCTGGCCTTCTGGCGGCCATTGGGGCTGACATGATGGTTGAACCCGGCGCGCGGCTGACCCGGCTTGACGCGCCGCCAACCCTGGGGGGCGACAAGGCGCGCAAACCGTTGCCGCCCGCCAAATCCGCTGCCCCCGTCGATTGGAACGACGATCCCGCACCGCGCAAGCGGAAACCGAAACCGCAGGACCGTCCGAAAACACCGAAAAGCGCGCCCCTTCAATCGAAGGACAAGCAACCGTCGGAAGCAGCCGATCCCGCCGTACTGAAGGCACGCAAGCCGCGCACCAAACCCAAAGGCCCGCCGCCCCCCAAGGGCAAACCGTCAAGCAAGAAGAACCGGGTCCGCGCGCAGGCAGCCAAGGGGCGCGGCGCGGGCAAGCCGGGTGGCTTTGCCAAGCCGAAACGGCCCAAGAGCGGATCCTGACGGTTTGGCTTGTTGCGGACAGGCCAATGCTCTCTCAGACGTGACCGGATGTGCGCGATCCTCTTGATCCGCGTCAGCCCAAAGCCGTCCTTTGGTGTCATAATGACCCGGAATTGGGTGCGTGGAGGTCTTGCACCGCGCACCGCCGGTCAAAGGAGTTCATTATGAAACGGATACTTTCAGCAATCGCGCTTTCCCTTATCTTCGCAAGTGCCGCCGGGGCACAGACCTACCGGTCGCAGAGCCGCGTCATCGTCACGGGCCTCGGGGGCGATACCTTTTCCGTCCCCACGGGCGGCACCTACGGGGCCACGGGCGCCTGGTGTGCGGCTGCGGACTACGCCATCCGCATCCTGAACGCGCGTGGGGTTGCAAGGCTCTATGTGCAGCAGCCCAAGACGACGCCCAGCGGGGCGGTGGTGTTTGGGTTGACCCCGGGCGGGACAGTGCCCGTCACCGTCGCCAGTATCGATGCGGCCCTCCGCTCTGCCGGGGCGAACCTGTCGGTCGATCACGCCTATCAGTCCTGTCA
>JABDKA010000106.1 GCA_013002405.1 Sulfitobacter sp.
GTAGATCTCAGCCGCGATGGAGCGCATGTAGCCCTTGTCGGTGTAGCGCTTGATGGAGGCCATCTTGGACAGCACGTTGGGCTTGCCCGGCACCATCGTCCAACCCGATGAGGTCGCGACCAGAACCAGGTTCTTGCAGATCTGCGGATATTGGTAGGCAAACTGCTGGGCCACCCCCCCGCCCCATGACACACCCGAGACATCAACCTCATCGTGGCCGAGGATTTTCACCAGGTTCTTGGCCATCCGCGCCAGGCTGGCGGGGCGGTAAGGCAGGCTCGGCATCGGGGAGCCGCCGACGCCCGGCACGTCGAAAAGGATCACGGGGGCCTCTTCGAGCGCGGCAAGGAAGGGAAAGCCCAGTTCGAGGTTTGCGCCGATGCCGTTGAACATCAGGAGCGGCCTACGCCCCTCTGCCCCGGGCTTGGTCGCCACGCGCAGCTTCTGGCCGCGCACATCGATGGTTTCCACCTTGATGCCCTCTGGCACAACAAACTCATGCCGTTCCTTCGTGGTCGTGCTGCTCATGCCTGTCTCCCGGTTGGATGGTGTTTTGCTTATTCTTCGAACACGTAGGTACCCGGCGCGGCACCGAGCGATGGGTATTTCTTGGAGCCCGCCGTCTTGGGCGCCTTGATCTCGCTTCCGGAGGTTTCCTTGAGCAATTCCGCCCAATCAAGCCACCAGCTGCCTTCTTTCTTCTCTGCCTTTTCGGACCAGGCATCGGGGTCCTTCGCGTTGGCTTTGCCCTTCATGTACCAGGATTTGGGGTTTCCCGGAGGGTTCAGCAAGCTTTGCAGGTGCCCTGAGTTTGACAGGATAAAGGTCGCATCCTTGCCGTAAAGGCGTGCCGTTTCGTAAACTGCCTTCCAGGGGGTGATGTGATCCGTTGTGCCTGCGATGACGTAGGTGGGATAGTTCACCTTGGTCATATCAATCTCGACATCGCCAATGTTTGATTCCCCCTTCGCGAGGAAAGGGTTGGTGAAGATCATGTCGAGGAAGTCGCCGTGCAGCCCGGCCGGCAGGCGCGTGGTGTCGGCATTCCAGTAGAGCACATCGAAGGCGGGCGGTGCGTTGCCCAGCAGGTAGTTGTTCACCCAATAGTTCCAGATCAGGTCGTTGGGCCGCATCCAGGCAAACATCTTGGCCATGTCCTGCCCGTCCAGCACGCCGCGCGCCTGGCTGGCCATCTTTGCGGCCTTCACGGTCTCGGGCGTCACAAGGGCGGCCATGTCATTGTCGGTGGATGCCATCGTGTCCAACACGCAGACCGCCAGGATCACCTGGTTGATCTTGTCCGCCTTGCCATTCTTGGCCAGCCAACCCGCGTAGGTGGAAAGCGTGATCCCACCCGAACAGGAGCCCATGATGTTGACGCTGTCGCTGCCGGAAATTTCCATTGCGGCATCGCAGGCCTCATCCAGCGCCTCGATATATTTTTCCATGCCCCAGTCGGCCTGCGCGGCCGTTGGATTGCGCCATGAGACACAGTAGGGCTGAATGCCGTTGGCCAGCAGGAATTCGATCATGGATTTGCCGGGGCTCAGGTCGATCGAGTAGTATTTGTTGATCTGCGGCGGCACCACGAAAAGCGGGCGGCGATAGACCTTTTCGGTGGTGGGCTTGTAGGTGATCAGCTCAATCACATCGTTGCGAAAAACCACGTCGCCAGGGGTGACGGCGACGTTTTCACCCACCTTGAATTTGGAGGTGTCGACCGATGAGGGCAGACCGCCATTTTCAGTCAGATCCTTGATCAGGTTCTGAACGCCCTTCAGCGCGCTTTGCCCACCCGTCTCAAAGAAGGTCTTCATCGCCGTGGGGTTGATGAAGAAGTTGTTAGAAGGGGCCATCGTGTCGATGAAGATGGAGGTGGCCAGGCGAGCGCGTGCGGCGTCCTTGTCGGGCAGGTCCAGTTCCTCGACCATATGCTGAACCTTATCGGCCCAACTCAGGTAGGCCTGCATGATGCCTTTGGTAAAGGGGTTGTTCTGCCAGGCCGTATCAGCAAAGCGGCGGTCTTTGGGGTCCGGCTTAATCTCGGACTTCTGGGTCAGGATCGCCTGGGTGTCCTGCGCAAAGGCCATCCACTGTTCCATGATCGCCTGCGGCTGGGCGGCCATGGCGCGCATCATGTTTGTGCCGGCACCAAACATATCCTCGGCCCGCAGGGTCACCAGCGGATTCAGGGCCAGCGTATTTTCGGACGCATTCTGGGCGATGTCGCGGGCGTTCGTTGACTGTTTCTTATCGTCGGTCATCACGGGGCCTCCTGGGGCTATGTGGTGGCTTTGGGGCCGGGAACGAGGATAGCGAGGGTTTCGGCAAGAAGCACCGGTTTGTCGGTGCCCTCCATCTCCATCGTGTTCTCGGTCTTCATCAGGTACTGGCCGTTGTCCTTACGCTCGAATGAGAGGAGCTTGGAATGGAGCCGCACCTTGGCCCCCACGGGTACGGGGGCGAGGAAGCGGACCTTGTCCAGGCCATAGTTCAAGGCAGCGGCGGTCCCTGCGGGAACGGCCCCGATGGACATGGCAAGCGAAGCAACCAGCGACAGCGTCAGATAGCCGTGGGCAACGGGGCCGCCGAAAGGGCTTTCCTTCTTGGCACGCTCCACGTCGACGTGGATCCACTGATTGTCGCCGGTGCAGTGCGCGAATTCGTTCACCTGCTCCTGCGTGATCTCGTGCCAGGCCGAGGTGCCCAGTGTCTGACCGGTCTTGTCGGCCAGGTTCGCGAAAGTGAGTTCGCTCATGTCGTAACTCCTTGTTATTTTTCGGTCGTCGCCATCTGTGCGATTGCGTCATCGCGCAGCTCACGGCGTAGAATTTTGCCCACGTTGGTCTTGGGCATCTCATCGACAAAGGCGATGTGCTTGGGTTTCTTGTAACCGGTCAGGTGCTTGCCGCAGAAATCGCGGACCTCCTTCTGGGTCAGGTTTTCGTCAGACTTGGCGATGAAAAGCATCACCGCCTCACCGCTGTTCTTGTCGGGTACGCCGACGCAGGCGGCCTCCAGCACACCCTCCTGATTGACGGCGACGGCCTCTATTTCGTTCGGGTACACATTGAAACCGGAGACCAGGATCATGTCCTTCTTCCGGTCCACGATTTTGGTATAGCCGCGTTCGTCCATGATGCCGATGTCTCCGGATTTGAAATAGCCATCGTCGGTCATCACCTCTTCCGTGGCCTCGGGCCGCTGCCAGTAGCCAGCCATGACCTGCGGGCCCTTGATGGCAATCTCACCGCGTTCCCCCAGGGGCACCTCTGTCCCGTCATCATCAATGATCTTGATATGCACGTTGGGCATGGGCAAGCCGATGGTGCCGGAATACTCATCCGTATCGGTCGGGTTGCAGGTTACGCCCGAGGAGGTTTCCGACAACCCGTAACCTTCGCAGATCGGGCAGCCTGTGATCTCCAGCCATTTCTTCGCCACGGCCTCCTGCACCGCCATGCCACCGCCGTTGGCGATCCGCAGTTGGCTGAAGTCGAGCTTGGCGAATTCAGGATGGTTCGCGAGCCCGTTGAAAAGCGTGTTCACACCCGGAAAGACGTGGAATTTGTACTTGCCGATTTCCTTGATGGTGCCGCCCAGATCGCGGGGGTTGGGGATCAGGATGTTGACCCCGCCCGTCCGCATCGAAAGCAGTGAACAGGTGATGAAGGCGAAGACGTGGTAGAGCGGCAGGGCACAGATGAAGGTCAGCTGCCCCTCGATCGGCTTGCGGTTCAGGCCCGGCTGCATCCAGGCTTCCGACGCCAGCAGGTTGGCGATGATCGTCGAATGAAGCAGGGTTGCGCCCTTGGACACGCCCGTGGTGCCGCCAGTATATTGCAGCACGGCGACATCGTCGCTTCTCACGTCAGGCTTGGTCAGCTTCTTGCCCGCCCCTTGTGACAGGGCGGCGCAGAATTTCACGCTGCCGGGCAGCGAAAAGGGCGGAACGGCTTTGCGTACGCGGCGCAAAACGAAATTCGTGATCGCCCCTTTCGGGAACCCCAGGAGGTCCCCTACACCAGTCACTACCGTATGTTGGATGAGCGTATTCTTGATCACTGCCTGCAGCGTTGTCGCGAAATTTTCGATGATGACGATGGCCTTTGCACCGCTGTCATTGAGCTGATGTTCCAGCTCCCGCGCGGTATAAAGGGGGTTCACGTTCACCGCGATGAACCCGGCGCGCAGGATGCCTGCAAGGGCCACAGGATATTGCAGGACGTTGGGCATCATGATCGCGACACGGTCGCCCTTCTTGAGACCAAGTCCTTGAAGATAAGCACCAAAATCGCGCGACTTGCGATCCAGTTCCCCGTAAGTAAGTGCCTTGTCCATCAGGACATAGGCCTTGTCATTCTTGTACTTGGAGAAGCTCTCTTCCAGCAGGTCGATCAGCGAATTGTACTGCGAGATATCGGCGTCAGCGGGTACGCCTTTCGGGTAATTGTCAAGCCAGATACGGTCCATGAAATCTCCCCCTCAACAAGTCTGGCAGTGCTCTAAACCCTCGTCTCTGTCGTGACCAGTCAGACGTGACGTCCAAAGTACGCCACCTTGACCAAGATTAGACGACTTGCATAAGTGATCAAGTGCGCACCCTACCTAATGGTTCCGGAAAGGATCCCTCCGATGAAGCAGCTCAGTGGTATCGACGCGACCTTTCTGTACCTGGAAACGGAACAGACACCGATGCATGTCGCGGGGCTCACGCTCTATGATCTGCCTAAGGGGTTCAAGGGTTCCTTTCACAAGCACTTCACCAAATTCTTCAAGACCCGCGTGCACCTCATCCCCATCTTCGGGATGAAGCTGGCCAAGGCGGCCTTTGAACTGGACCATCCCGGCTGGGTCGATGCGGGTGAGCTTGATTTCGACTATCACATCCAGTCCGCCAAGCTGCCCAAGCCCGGCACGCGCAAGCAGTTGGAAGACATGGTGGCGGAGCTGCACGCAGTACGGCTGGACCGGACCAAGCCGCTTTGGCAGTTCACCATCATCGAAGGTCTGGAGGGGCGGCAGGCCGCGCTCTATTCCAAGGTGCACCATGCGGCGGTGGATGGTGGCGCGGGGATGGTCATCACCCAGGCGCTTTATGATCTGAGTGAGACACCGCGCGAGGTGAAACCGGCGGAGCCGAAGGAACCCGTCCGGGTTCCCACGCAACCAGAACGCGCGATCCTGACGATGAATGACATTGTGTCGAACGTGGTGCGCCAGCAGATCACGATGCTGGAGAACGTGCCCAAGATGATGAGCCAGGTGACAAACCTGCTGGCCCCGCTGCTTTCCGGCAAGGTCGGACTGCCGCAGCTTCTGGCCCCACGCACGCCTTTCAACGTGACCGTTGGGGCCAAACGCAGCTATGCCGCCAGGTCGATCCCCCTGCCCGAGGTCAAGGCCATCGCCAAGGCGCAAGGGGCCAAGCTGAACGATGTGGTCATGGCCATCACCAGCGGTGCGGTCCGGCGCTACCTGATGGAAAAGCAGGAACTGCCCGATGCCGCCCTGGTGGCCTTTGTCCCGATCTCCATGCGCGAAATGGGCAACACAGACATCAATAACCAGGTCTTCGGTATGAACGTGCCGCTGGCCACGAACTACGGCGATCCGATCAAGCGGCTCAAGAAGATCCAGCTGGAATCCGGTGCCTCAAAGATGATGGCGGGCGGTGTCAAGGATGCGGCCCCGTCGGATTTCACCATCATCGGCGCGCCGACGCTGCTGCCAGGCCTGATGCAGCTTTACGGAATGACCAAGCTGGCGGATGTTATCCCGCAGGTGGTCAACATGTGCATCTCAAACAACATGGGTCCGCCCTTCCCCCTCTATTGCGCCGGGGCCAAGGTGACGGCGCTTTACCCGGTGTCGATTGCCACCCACGGTGTCGGTCTGAACGTCACGGTGCAAAGCTACCTCAACCACCTCGATTTCGGCATCACCTGCGATTACAAGGCGGTGCCCGATGTGGACCATCTGGCCGATCTTCTGGTCGACAGTTTCGAGGAACTGAGCACCGCAGTGGCCAAGTCCCAGAGCGCGGCGGAGTAGGCTGCCGCTGCCGCGAATCACGTAAACTTGCATGAAAAAAGCGACCCGTTGACGCGAGGCAATCGTTGACAGCGTAAATTTTGTGCTACCCTATTCCTTGATAACGCAATTATATTACGTGCGTGAGGAGTAGGTTATGACCGAAACATCCGTGAAACCACCCAGCCGCATGCTCTTACTGCTGGAAGGGCGGGCGATACCGGAACTTTTCGGTTTTGCCGCGTCCCTGCCAACCCTGACCGCCCTGGCGCCGCGCGGGGATGGTCAACCGGTTCTGGTTCTGCCCGGCCTCACAACTTCCGATCGTTCAACCGTCGCCTTGCGGCGGTTTTTGCGTTCTAAGGGCTTTCGCGCCTACGGCTGGGAACTGGGACTGAACTTCGGCCCCTTGCCGGGGATTGAGGATGGTCTGATTTCGCGGGTCGAGGAACTGCACGACAAATACGAACAGAAGGTCAGCCTTGTTGGCTGGAGCCTTGGCGGCATCTACGCCCGCCAGTTGGGCAAGATGATACCCGAGAAGATCCGGCAGGTCGTCTCCCTCGGCTCTCCCTTCGGCGGAGATCCACGGGCCACGAACGCGTGGCGCGTTTACCAGATGGCCAGCGGTCAGAGCGTGGAGGACGGGCACAAGCACATGGGCGGCGCCATCCACGAGCCACCTCCGGTGCCCACGACGGCGATCTATTCCAAGACTGACGGCATCTGCGCCTGGCAGAACTGCATCGAGCGGGAAAGCGAGACGACAGAAAACATAGAGGTAACGGCGAGCCACTGTGGCCTGGGGCATCATCCGGCGGCTGTCTATGCGATTGCGGATCGCCTTGCCCAGCCCGAGGGTGAATGGCGCAAGTTCGACCGTTCGGGCTTTCGGTCCATGGTCTACTCCGAGCCGCACTATCCGGCCTGAATGTCGGCCTCACAGGAATAACAAAGGCCGGGGATTTCCCCGGCCTCTTTTGTTTCAAAGCCGAAGGCCTGTCAGGACTTCTTTTGGCCTGTCATGTCGGAGATGCTCTCCATGACCCTTTCCCGCAGGATCTCAAACGCGTCGGTGCTGCCCTGCTGGACAACTTGGGACATCTCCGTGGCGTTCTGCACGGTGGTCTCCCAGGACCGTTTGGCCATTTCCATCTGGTTTGTCATCATGGCGGAGGGGTCCGCACCGCTGGCCTGCGCTTCCTGGACGGCGTCGGCGATGTCGGCCAGGGCGGCCTCGAGCGCGGCGCGCTGTTTGTTCATCAGTTCCTGCGACGCCTTCGAGCCGACCTGTGCGGCCGCCTGAATGGCCTGCAGGTTCTTCTGGTGCGCTTCCATCAGGCCATTCAGATCCGGTCCGGGGATGTTCATCGAAGAACCGAAATTCTGAAACATGTCCATGAACGGATTGCTGTCTTTCTTATCTGCCATTGGCGCCTCCCGGGCGTTGAGGTGAATTTGAGCCAGTCTAGGTAGCGGCTCAGGTCAGGGCAACAGCAGACTTTCCACGGCATAAAGCACCACACCGACAAAGCCGCCGATGATCATGCCATTGAAACGGATGTACTGCAGATCCCGGCCCACGTTCACCTCAATCAAGGTGAGCAGTTGATGGATGTCCCAGCCTTTCACCTGCTCCGACACGTAGGCCGAGATATTGCCGCGCTGTTCCTCGACCAGGTTCGACAGGACCGTAACCATCCCCTCGTTGATGTCGCGACGCAGCCCGGGCTCCCCTTCCAGCTTGACCCCGACATCGACGAAAAGATCGGCAAGCCGAGCGACAAGTACGGAGTCGTCCTCTTCGATATCCTTCAACACGTAGAGGCGCAGGTTTTCCCAGATGCTTTCCGCCGCCTGTGACAGCTCCTTGCGCGCCAGAAGTGACTGCTTGAGCATCTCCACGCGCTTGGCAAATGTCTTGGTCCGCTTGGTACGACGCACGTAGTCCTTGATAAAGGTTTCGAATTCGGCCCGCAGGGGGTGCTCCTTGTCTTCCTTGATCTCATCGAGCAGCTCAGTGGCCGCTTGGATCAGGCGGTTCAGCACCAACCGGTCGCCCCGGATAATGTTGAAAAAGATCGGCAGCTCCTTCTGCACCTTCTCACGGATGACGTCGCGCGTGTCTTCGTTGTTGAGGAACCGGTGCAGGGCACTGATGATCTCATCCAGCAGCTTCTGGTGACGCCCTTCCTTAGTGAAGGAGGTCATGACATCACCCACCAGCGGGGCAATGTCCGTACGCGCCAGTTGAGCGGTGACACGATCCGTCGCGAAGTGTACAAGACCCCTTTCGTCGATCGTCGCCAAGAGCTGCGGGATGAAGCGAACGATGAACCCCGCAAGCGACCGGGACCGTTCGGGAGAGGCCAGCCAGTGGGACATCTCTCCGGCAAAGTCGATCTCGCGCAGCTTTTCCTCAACTGGTTCGCGCGCGAGGAAGTTGTTCTCGATGAAGCCGCCGAGATTGTCGGCAATCCGGTGCTGGTTGTTGGGAATGATCGCCGTATGCGGAAAGGGCAGGTTCAGCGGGCGCTTGAAGATGGCGACCACAGCGTACCAGTCCGCGATGCCGCCGATTGTCGCCGCCTCTGCAAAGGCAGCGATGACAGGCAGCCACCAGATGGCGGGGAATTCTGCCTCCAGCAGTTTCGTTATGACCAAGGCGATGAAACAGGCCAGCAGAACAAGCGTTGCCGTCATCTTGATACGCCGCAGTGCCGTCAGCCGGACCATTTCCTGGACTTCGAGTGGGCGCATGGGGTGTGCGGACCTCTTTCTTAGATTTCGGAACAACCTAGCACAGTGAGCGGCGGGATCAACATGCTGCCCTGCAGCATATCAGTCGGAATATCAGTGCGAATGAACGGATTTCCTCGGCGTCAGCAGATGGGGTCCCTGGCAGAAAGATCTCAACCTTAACGCGCATGTTTCCTTTATCTGTCTGATAAACATACCATTTAAAGAAGTTTACGTTTTGGGACGCCGCGTCACTTTGGATAAATGTTGCAGTGCAGCATTGGCTGTCCTATATATGCCTCATCCCGGGTTGGAGCCCAACCGGGCCCAACCATGGCTTATATGAAAGAATGGAGAATACGATGACCACGAAGACCAACGCAAAGCCGACCAAAGTCGCAAAGAACACCGCCGAAGAGGCCACCAACAAGGTTGCCGAGGGCGCACGCGAATTCGTGAAGCGTTCCGCTGAAACCGCCCACGAGCGTGCGGAAGGCATTTACGAGAGCACCAAGACCTACAACAGCCAGCTGGAGAACACCCTCAAGCGCGCTGCCACCGGTTACACCAACATGCTGGGCGGCATCTTCGACGCAGCCTTCGCAAACGTGAACCACACGCTGGCCGCCGTTGAGAAGCTTGCCGAAGCCAAGACCGCTTCCGAAGCCATGAAGATCCAGGCTGACTACGTGCGTGAGCACTCCGCTCAGAACATGGAGCACATCCGCTCCGCGTACGATTACGTCCGTGACGTCGCCGCCGAGAACGTTGGTTCCGTGCGCGAAGGTTACGCGAAGATGTGGCAGTCGTCCGACAAGAAAGCTGCTTAAGCTTCCTCGTCTGA
>JABDKA010000132.1 GCA_013002405.1 Sulfitobacter sp.
CCAACGGACGGCGGCCGAGGATATCGACGCGCCCGAAGGTGGCTATGACATGATCATGGCCCACAGCATTCTGCATCTTGTCGCCGATCCCGCAGGACTGATCCAACGGATGGCCCGCTTTCTGAAACCGGGCGGTCAACTGGTGACCAGTACCGCCTGCCTGTCGGACGGTCTGTCCTTCTTCAGGGTGATCTCCAGTCCCGGCCATGCCCTGGGCCTGTTGCCGCGCATCACCTACTTGTCGCGGCGCGATCTGCGCCGGATGATGGCAGCCGCACGGCTGGATGTGCATACCGACTGGCGGCCCGGTCCGCGCAAGGCCGTTTTTATGATCGGCCGGAAGCCAAACGCCGATTAGGAACCTGAAAAGGGAATGCGCCGCACTTCATCCATTACATGAGGTGCGGCGCATTAAATTCTCTGATTGCTTAGGCGCTCAGTCGCTCCTTGACCATGGGCCCTACCTTACCGAAATCCATCTGGCCCGTGTACTTGCCCTTGAGCGCGCCGATCACCTTGCCCATGTCGCGGATGGAACTGGCGCCCTGTTCCGCAATGGCCCCGTCGATGGCCTGCGCGACCTCTTCCTCGCTCAGTTGCCGGGGCAGGAATTCTTCGATCACTTCGATCTCTTCCCGCTCCCGCTCAGCGAGGTCCAGACGGCCGCCTTCTTCGTAGGCCCGCGCCGATTCCATGCGCTGCTTGCTCATCTTGCCCAGGATCGCCAGCACCTCATCTTCGGAGGCGCCGTCATCGTTCCCGGTGGCCCGTGCAGCGATATCCTTGTCCTTGATCGCCGCATTGATCAACCGGAGGGTCGAGAGCCGGTCTGCCGCCTTGTCCTTCATCGCCTGTTTCAGAGAGTCCGCGATGCGCGCGCGTAATGCCATATGGTCCGTCCTGTCACCGTGATCGTCAGGTTTTGCAACATAGCCCCTGACGATCGGGCAGGCAATGGGGTGCGGGGCCATGTAAGATACTGATATATATAAATATCTCAATTTACCCCCGCCCTTGACCCCGGACCTCTGGGGCATTAGTTTCGCGCGAATTTAGGCCCGTCCATATCCCCGGAGGCTGCCCCATGCCCGCACCAGCAACAAACCGTCCCACCGCCTGTCTTGTCCTCGCTGATGGGTCCATCTTTTACGGCATGGGGTTCGGCGCCACCGGCCAGACGGTGGCTGAGCTTTGCTTCAACACCGCCATGACCGGCTACCAGGAAATCATGACCGATCCTTCCTACGCCGGCCAGATCGTCACCTTTACCTTCCCCCACATCGGCAACGTCGGCACCAACCCCGAGGATGACGAGACCGGCGATCCGGTGGCTCATGGCATGGTGGTCAAATGGATGCCCACCGACCCCAGCAATTGGCGCAACGTGCAGCCCCTGTCGAACTGGCTGGCTGCCCGCGGGCGCATCGCCATCGGCGGCGTCGATACCCGCCGCCTGACCCGCGCCATCCGCCAGCAGGGCGCGCCCCACGTGGCCCTTGCGCACGACCCCGAGGGCAATTTCGACCTTGAGGCGCTGGTCAAGGCCGCCCGTGACTTTGCCGGGCTGGAAGGCATGGATCTGGCCAAGGACGTCACCTGCGCGCAATCCTACCGCTGGAACGAAATGCGGTGGGCGTGGCCGGACGGCTTTGCGCCTCAGGTCAATCCCGCGCACAAGGTCGTCGCGGTAGATTACGGGGCCAAGCGTAACATCCTGCGCTGCCTCGCCTCCGCAGGGTGCGAGGTGACGGTCCTGCCGGCCTCCGCCACCTATGAGGACGTGATGGCCCACAACCCCGACGGCGTCTTTCTCTCCAACGGCCCCGGAGACCCGGCAGCCACCGGTGAATATGCCGTCCCCATGATCCGCGACGTCCTGGACAAGACCGATCTGCCGGTCTTCGGCATCTGCCTGGGCCACCAGATGCTGGCCCTCGCACTGGGGGCCAAGACCATCAAGATGAGCCACGGCCACCACGGTGCCAACCACCCGGTCAAGGAGAACGAAACCGGCAAGGTCGAAATCACCTCGATGAACCACGGCTTTGCGGTGGACGCCCAGACCCTGCCCGAAGGCGTCGTCGAAACCCACGTCTCGCTCTTTGATGGCTCCAACTGCGGGATCCGTATGGCCGACCGACCGGTCTGGTCCGTACAGCACCATCCTGAAGCCTCCCCCGGTCCGCAGGACAGCTATTACCTCTTTGAGCGCTTTGCCGCGGCCATGGCGGCGCGCGATCGGGCGGCTCAGGACGCCTGAGACGCCGATCAAGCGCCTGTTAACGCTTAATTTACCATTCGCGTCGATGTTGACCTTTGGTTAACAGATGAGGCCGCGCGCGCATGAGCAATCTAAGGCTCTCCCTCAGGGAACCCCGGTTCGCCGGCTCAGCGCCGCTGCACCGACCCCTCGGCCAGATCCTGCTTGAGGCGGGCAAAATCGCGCGCGGGGATCTGAACCACGCGTTGAACCTGCAAACCCATGTGGATGCGCCTTTGGGGGAGATCCTGATCGCGGAAGGGCTTGCCGACCGCGCCGATGTTCTGGCCGCCCTCTCGCGCCAGCACAATGCGCAACTGGCCGATCTTGACGCCGATCCGCCGGAGGCGCGGCTTGCGGCGCACCTTCCCGCGGCCCTCTGCCTGGAACACGGGGTGGTGCCCTGGATGTCCATCGGGGACACGCTTCTGGTGGCAACGGCCCAGCCCAACCTTTTCGACCATCTGCGCACCTGCATGGGCCCCGATGGGCCTCGCCTGCTGCCCGTGGTCGCGGATGAGAGGCAGATCAAAAGCCACATCAGCCGCCTATACGGCCCGGAACTGGCGCTCAAGGCGGCCACTCACGTGCCTGCCGCCGAAAGCTGCCGCAGTTGGGAAATCGCCCCCGGACGGCGCAGGATCTGGGCGGCGGGGCTGATCGGCCTCGGCCTCCTTGCGCTTGCCGCTTCACCGCTCTGGACCCTCACCCTCGCCATGCTCTGGGCCGTCATGACGCTCCTCGCATCTTTCGTGCTCAAGGCTGCGGCCTTCTGGGCGCAGATCAATCACAGCCAGGCGGATGAGAGCAACAGCTTCGAGAACCGCCAGCTTCCCTTCCGCATGCCGCGGGTGTCTGTTCTGGTCCCCCTCCTGCGGGAGAAGGAGATCGCCGGCGTTCTGATCGAGCGTCTCTCACGCCTGACCTATCCCAAGTCCCTGCTCAACGTCGTACTTGTGCTGGAGGCCGAGGACGAGGTGACCCGTGCCACCCTCGCACGGACCGACCTGCCCCCCTGGATCAGCGTAATCGAGGTGCCCGCCGCCAACAGCCTTACCACCAAGCCCCGGGCGCTGAACTACGCGCTCGACTTCTGCGAGGGGTCGATCATCGGCGTCTGGGATGCCGAAGATTCCCCCGAACCCGATCAGATCGAAAGGGTGGTCACACGTTTCGAAAATGCCGGTCCGCGGGTCGCCTGCCTGCAGGGCGTGCTCGATTACTACAACAGCCGGGCCAACTGGCTCTCGCGCTGCTTTACCATCGAATATGCTGCCTGGTGGCGGGTAATCCTGCCGGGTATCGCCAAGCTGGGACTGGTCATCCCTCTGGGCGGCACCACGCTCTTCTTCCGGCGGGAAGTTCTTGAAAAGCTTTGCCGCTGGGACGCCCACAATGTGACCGAAGATGCGGATCTGGGCGTACGCCTCGCGCGCCACGGCTACATTACCGAACTGCTTCCCACCGTGACGTACGAGGAAGCCAATTGCCGCGCCTGGCCCTGGATCAAGCAGCGGTCACGCTGGCTCAAGGGCTTTCTGATCACCTGGTGTGTCCACATGCGCCGCCCCGGCCAACTGGTCCGCGATCTGGGCTGGAAGCGGTTCTGGGGCCTGCAGGCGCTTCTATTGGCGGGCTTCTGCCAGTTCGCCTTCGCGCCTCTGCTTTGGTCCTTCTGGCTGATCCTGGCGGGGCTTCAGCACCCGGTTGAGGCAACCATGGGCGCACCCGTGCTGTGGGCCATGGTCTGCCTGTTCATCCTGGCGGAAACGCTTAACATCGGACTGGCGATGGTCGCCGTGTCGGGCAAGGCGCACCGGCACCTGATGATCTGGACCTTTACCCTGCCGCTCTATTTCACGCTGGGCGCCGCCGCCGCCTTCAAGGCGCTGCACGAATTCGTGGTCAGTCCATTCTTCTGGGACAAGACCCAGCACGGGGTCACACCTGACCCGGACACAGACGGGGTGCCAAGGGAAGGCCCGGGCGTTAGGCCATCTTGATCGAACGGCCACGAGCTGGCGCAATTGCCTGGGGCGTCCCCCTACATCCCGCCGCCAAAATCTATCCGTCCATCCGTTCCGCCTCCCGCTTCAGACGGGTCACAAAGGCAACGGAGATGTGGTCTTTCAAAGCTTTGCAGGCCGCTTCCTCGTCCCGCGCCTCAATGGCCGAGACGATCTTGTCATGCTCGGCCTGCGCAATCTCGCCCCGCCCTTCGACGGCCAGCGACGTGGTCGCCATCAGGGCCATAGACCGGTAGACCAGATCCAACTGCTGGACGAGGTAGCGGTTGTGCGAAGCCAGATGGATCTGCTTGTGGAATTTTCGGTTGGTACGGGCAAGGGCCGCGGGCTGATCCACCAGCGCATTGTCCGCCTCGACCATCTCGCGCAGCACGCGCACCTCCTCGGCCGTCGCGTGCCGCGCCGCGAGCCGTGCCGCCAATCCTTCAAGCTCGCCCCGGACCACGTAAAGCTCCGCCGTCTGGTTGTGATCGAGCGAGGCGACAATCAGGCTGCGCCCTTCTCGCGCCAGCAGCGATTGCGTCTCAAGCCGCTGCAGCGCCTCCCGGATCGGGGTGCGCGAGACATTGAACCTTTCGGCCAGCTCACTCTCCACCAGCCGGTCCCCCGGTTTGAAGGTGCCACTGTCGATGGCATCGAGGATCATCGAGTAGGCGTCGGTCGGACCGGGACGGGGTGCGGGCATAGGCATTTCCTTTCAATGCCGTACCTTACCCCCCGCGTCCATTTGCGCAAGCCACCGCACAGATCATCGCTTGCTCAGAGAGCACCATCGGCCTAAGTCAGACCCATGCCATACGATGCCTTTGCCCACGTCGAAACCTGGGTCTTCGACCTCGACAATACCCTCTACCCGCCCTCCGCGCGGCTGTTTGACCTGATTGAGGTGCGCATGACCGCCTGGGTGATGGAGAGCCTGGGCGTGGGTCAGTCAGAGGCGGACCGCCTGCGCCTGCAATACTGGCGCGATCACGGCACCACGCTGGCGGGTCTGATGCGGGAACACGGGGTCGACCCCCACGGCTATCTACACGATGTGCACGATATCCCCATGGACCGGCTCAGCCCCGACCCCCGCCTGGCCGACCGCGTCCGCGCCCTGCCCGGCCGCCGCATCGTCTATACCAACGGCAGTGCGCCTTATGCGGAACGGGTGCTGGAAGCACGGGGCCTCTCGGGCATATTCGATGCCATCTACGGGGTGGAGCACGCGGACTTTCACCCCAAGCCGGACCGCGCCGCCTTCGACAGGGTCTTTGCCACCGACGGCCTCGACACCCTGCGCGCCGCCATGTTCGAGGATGAGCCCCGGAACCTCGCCGCCCCCTTCGAGATGGGGATGAAGACGGTCCACGTGGCTCCCGCGCGCCACCATGCAGAGCACATCGAATACCACACCGACGATCTGCCTCACTTCCTTACCGCCCTCACCGCCTAGGTCCCTGCCATGACATTCGATTGCGATATCCTGATTTCCGGCGGCGGCATCGCCGGCATGACGGCGGCCGCGGCCTTCGGCACGGCAGGCTTTACCGTCATCTGCGTCGATCCGGCCCCGCCCATTACGGAACGGGATGCCGAAGGGGCCGATATGCGCACCACCGCCATGCTGCAGCCCGCCCGCGAGGTGCTGGAACAGGCGGGCCTTTGGGAGGCCCTTGCCCCCCATGCCACCGACCTGCAGGTCATGCGCATCGTCGATGCGGGCGGTGAAGAACCCGAGCCGCGCGTGACGCGCGAATTCAACGCCGCCGACATCTCCGACCACCCCTTCGGCTGGAATTTCCCAAACTGGCTCTTGCGGCGTGAACTGGTGGCCCGGCTGTCAGAGCTTGGGACGGTGGACTTCCGCCCCGGTACCGGCACCACCTCGCTCTTTGCGCGCTCCGCGGAGGCGCGGGTGGGCCTGACCGACGGCAGCCGGATCACCACCCGCCTTGTGATCGCCGCCGACGGACGCAATTCACCCATGCGGGAGGCTGCCGGCATCCCCGTCAGCACCCGCCGCTACGGGCAAAAGGCGCTGGCCTTTGCCGTCACCCACCCGATCCCGCACGAAAACGTCTCAACTGAGATCCACCGCACCGGCGGACCCTTTACCCTTGTTCCCCTGCCGGATCACGAGGGGCGGCCCTCGTCCGCCGTGGTCTGGATGGACGATGGCCCCAGGACGCAGGCCCGCGCACAGATGGAGGTGGCTTCCTTCGAGGCGGAGATGACGGAACGCTCCTGCGCGCTCTTCGGTCCCCTGACGCTGGCCAGTCCCCGCAATATCTGGCCCATCATCAGCCAGCACGCCGAATGGCTCTATGGCGAAAGGGTTGCCCTGATTGCCGAAGCTGCTCATGTCCTTCCCCCCATCGGCGCGCAGGGCCTGAACATGTCGCTCAAGGATGTGGCTACCCTGCTCGATCTGGCGCAGAAGGCCGACAGTCGGTTGGGGGAACCGGCCATGCTGGAGGCCTACCACCGGGCCCGCTACGCCGACATTCAGCTCAGGGTGCGTGGGATCGACCTGCTCAACCGCGTGAGCCAGGCCAGCTCACCCCTTGCGCGGGATGCGCGGGCCAAGGGGCTGGACGCGCTCTATGCCCTGGCGCCGGTGCGCAAGATGCTGATGCAGATGGGTCTTGGGGCGCGGTAAGAGATCTCAGGCCGGAAGAGGTCCCGGAACAGGTCCGGGACGGCGGATCGCACAGGATCGCACGCAGCCCCGGACTTGATCCGGGGCCTCTTGGTCAACTGCGCCGAAACTCAGAGCACCTCATCGACCACGCGCTTCAATCGTCCCAGCGTGCCATCGACATCGTAAAGCTTGTCCAGCCCGAAAAGCCCCAGCCGGAAGGTCGAGAAACCTTCGGGCTCATCCACCTGCAGCGGCACACCGGCGGCGATCTGCACACCCTTGGCCGCGAAGGCCTTGCCGTTCTGCACGTCCGGGTCGGCGGTGTAGCTGACCACCACACCCGGCGCGCCATAGCCCTCAGCGGCGACGGAGGGGACCTGCTTTTCCGCCAGCATCTGGCGCACCCCTTCACCCAGCTTCCACTGGGCCTCTTTCAGCCGGTCAAAGCCGTATTTGCGCGTCTCCAGCATGGTGTCGCGGAAACCCCGCAGGGCGTCTGTGGGCATGGTTGCGTGATAGGCGTGCCCGCCGTCCTCGTAGGCCTTCATGATCGCGCGCCACTTGCCCAGATCGATGGCAAAGCTGTCAGATTGCGTCTCGGCCAGCCGCGCCTCGGCCCGGGCAGACATCATCACCAGGCCTGCGGCGGGAGAGGCGGACCAACCCTTTTGCGGAGCAGAGATCAGCACATCGACCCCCAGCGCCTTCATATCGACCCAGGCACAGCCCGAGGCGATGCAGTCCAGCACCATGAGCGCGTCCACTTCGTGGGCGGCATCGGCCATCTGGCGGATATAGTCATCCGGCAGGATCACCCCGGCGGAGGTCTCAACATGAGGGGCAAAGACAACCTTGGGCTTCTCGTCCCGGATCGCCGCCACGACCTCGTCAATCGGCGCGGGGACAAAGGGTGACGTAACCGAATTGCCCTGCTGACGCGCCTTCAGCACGGTGGTCTTGGCGGTCAGGCCGCCGGTTTCAATGATCTGTGACCATCGGTAGGAGAACCAGCCGTTGCGCACCACCAGCACAGTCTGGTTCCGCGCGAACTGGCGCGCCACGGCCTCCATCGCGTATGATCCGCCGCCGGGGATCACGGCGACCGCGTCAGCATTGTAGACCTCGCGCAGCATGTCCGAGATGTCGCGCATCACCTGCTGGAAGGCCGCGCTCATGTGGTTCAACGACCGGTCCGTGAATACGACCGAAAACTCCTCCAACCCATCGGGGTCCACCGTATTAAGCAGTGCCATGACATAATCCTCCGTTTGTTGGGCCCCTCCATAAGAGGGGGCCGCGCGATTGGCAAAGTCTATCTCGGTATACAACCGGGCCGCGGGGCGCTCTTCGGTTTCCGATGCGAAAGTCCCGCCGCGCAACCGGGTCAGAGACCGAGCGGCCCTGGCAAGCGTTCCTCGCTCAGCAGCACATTGGCCTCCACCTCACCCGCCCCCGGCAGGGTCATGATGCGCCGCCGCAGGACCCGTTCAAAATCCGGCAGATCGCGCGCGACGACCCGCAGGCGATAGTCATATAGGCCCAGCACATGCTCCACCGTTTGCACCTCCGGAATGGCGCTGACGGCCCGCTCGAAATCTTCCAACGATACCCGGCCCTTGGTGGCCAGCTTCACCCCCAGAAAGACCGTCACGCCAAACCCCAGCTTCTCAGCGTTGAGGCGCAGCCGCCGCCCGCTGAGGATCCTCGCCTGCTCCAGTCGCCGGATGCGCCGCCAGGTGGCCGGCTGGGACAGGCCAAAGCGACGGCCGAGGGCGCTGGCGGACTGGCTTGCGTCGCGGGCAAGTGCCCGGATGATCTGTCGGTCGATCTCGTCCAGCTCGGTCATAGCGGCAGGCTCTCATCGACCTTGATCCGCGCCACGTGCATCAGCGCCTCGATATCGGCGATATGCGGCAGGGTCAGGATGCGACTGCGATAGATTTCCTGATAATGCCCCATGTCCCGGGCGATGACCGACAGGCGCACGTCGACACGCCCCAGAAAGGTCTGGATTTCGATCACCTCGGGCACCTTGCGCGCCTCGGCCAGGAAAGCGTCAAAAGCATTGCCTTGCGTCTTGTCGAGGGTGACGCGGAGAGAGACCTCCACCGCATAGCCAAGAGCGGCCCAGTTCACCACAGCGCTCACACCCTGGATGATGTCCTCATCCTCCATCCGCGCGATCCGCCTGCTCGTCTTGCCGGGGGTCAGGCCGCACCGCTCGGCCAGTTCCGAAGGGGACAGGCTCGGCTCCGCCTGCCAGTAGCGCAGGATACGGCGATCCACATCATCAAGCATGATTTTTCCAGTTTTAGACAGAATGACGAATTATCATCTTCATCTAGCGGAATAAACCCAAGAAACCCCTACTGACCCGACAGCGCGCCCGCCCTATGGTGCCAGGCAGACAACACCAGACAAAGGACCAAAGACATGCGCGTTTACTACGACCGCGATTGCGACGTGAACCTGATCAAGGACAAGAAGGTCGCCATCCTGGGCTACGGCTCCCAGGGCCACGCCCACGCTCTCAACCTGCGCGACAGCGGCGCCAAGAATCTCGTCGTTGCCCTGCGCGAAGGCTCTGCCTCGCAAGCCAAGGCCGAAGGCGAAGGGCTCAAGGTCATGGGCATCGCCGAAGCGGCGGCCTGGGCCGATGTGATCATGTTCACCATGCCCGATGAACTTCAGGCCGAGACCTACAAGAAATACGTGCACGACAACATTCGCGAAGGTGCCGCCATTGCCTTTGCCCACGGCCTGAACGTCCACTTCGGCCTGATTGAGCCCAAGGAAGGCATCGACGTCATCATGATGGCCCCCAAAGGCCCCGGCCATACTGTGCGCGGCGAATATACCAAGGGCGGCGGCGTGCCATGCCTGGTGGCCGTGGACCGTGACGCCTCCGGCAAAGCGCTGGAAATCGGCCTCTCCTACTGCTCCGCCATTGGCGGCGGCCGCTCCGGCATCATCGAGACGAACTTCCGCGAGGAGTGCGAGACCGATCTCTTCGGTGAGCAGGCAGTCCTCTGCGGTGGCCTGGTCGAGCTGATCCGCATGGGCTTTGAAACCCTGGTCGAGGCGGGCTATGCCCCCGAGATGGCCTATTTCGAGTGTCTGCACGAGGTGAAGCTGATCGTGGACCTGATCTACGAAGGCGGCATCGCGAACATGAACTACTCCATCTCCAATACCGCCGAATACGGTGAGTATGTCTCGGGCCCGCGTGTCCTGCCCTACGATGAGACCAAGGCAAAGATGAAGGGCATCCTGACCGACATCCAGACCGGCAAGTTCGTGCGTGACTTCATGCAGGAAAACGCCGTGGGCCAGCCCTTCTTCAAGGGCACGCGCCGTATGAACGACGAGCACCAGATCGAACAGGTGGGCGAGAAACTGCGCGAGATGATGCCCTGGATCTCTGCGGGCAAGATGGTCGATAAGGCCAAGAACTGATCGACCCTTCGATCAAAGGAAAAGCCCGGCTCCTTCGAGCCGGGCTTTTTCGTGGGCAGTGGCATAGTCCGGTATCAGTCGGATTTTTTGTCTTTGCGCTTGGGCTTTTTCATTGTCTGCATGAAATAGGCAATGACGACGATCAGCAGCAGCATTGCGATCACGACGATCATGTTCTCGGTGGTCATTGGGCGCTCCCTTGTTCTTTTCTCCGCGCCTCTGCACGGCTTCAGAGACTTAAATAGGGCCACGTCGCGCAGACGCAAACCAGACGCCCGGAAAAATCAGCAAGAGTTTAGCTGTGCATGAATTCAAACCGAGAATGGAAAGGTCCGGCGCAGTGCGGGGCCGTTTCTCAATCTCACACGTCCGCAGGTTTCGCGTGTGGATCCTTGTCGGTCGCCAGGGTCGACTTGCGCGCATTCGGATCATCCATCCGCGCTTCGGTTTTGCGTTTTGCGAGGTATGCGATGCCGATCCAGGTCAGCAGGGTCACGAATGCAAGTGCGCCAATCAGATACGTCCAGTCCATTGTCTTTCTCCTTCAACAGTCCAAGTTAACCTTAAAACCCGCTGCGAACGCATAGGGTTCCGGGCACGGTGTCGCACCCCTGTTTGGCAGATCTGAAGACTGGAACCACTGGCCATGAACGCTCGCCCTCGCATCACCGCCCGCAGCTGGCTGATGATCGCCACGCTCGCCTTTGTCTGGGGCGGCACATTTCTGGTGACCGAGGTGGCCCTGACGGGAATGAGCCCCTACTGGATCGCGGCGAGCCGGATCGGCCTTGCCGCCTTGGTCATGGGTGCTGTGTGGGCTGCCCGGGGGTTCGGCCTTTTCGAGGCACGGCCTGCGCCGCCGCAGGTTCTTTCCCTGATCGTCATCGGCGCGGTCAGCTCGGCCATTCCCTTTACACTGCTGGCCTGGGGCCAACAGTATGTCACCTCAGGTTTTGCAGGCGTTTCAATGGCTTCCACGGCCCTGATCATCTTGCCGCTTGCCCACTTTTTCGTGCCCGGAGAGCGGTTGACGTGGCGCCGGGTGCTGGGTTTCGTCGTGGGGTTCGCGGGTGTCGTGGTGCTGATCGGCACCCAGGCCTTCGACAGCAGCGGGTCAGAGCGGGAGACGGCGGGCCGCCTCGCCTGTGTCTCCGCGGCCGGATGCTACGCCATTAGTTCCATCCTCATGCGCCGCCTTCCTGGCATCGATGCCATCGGCCTCGCCGCAATCCTACTGATCATCGGGGCCATGATCAGCCTGCCGCTCGCCTTCGCGATAGAAGGCTGGCCCGTAACCCCGACGCCCAAGATCCTTGGCGTGCTGATCTTTTTGGGCCTTGTCCCAACCGCCGCCGCCGCCTTCCTGCGGGTGCTGGTGGTGCGCACGGCAGGGCCGGTCTTCATGTCACTGGTGAATTATCAGGTGCCGGTCTGGTCCGTGGTCCTGGGCGCGCTGATCCTGTCGGAGCCTCTTCCGCCGGAACTGATCTATGCCCTGCTCCTGATTCTCGCGGGCCTCGCAGTCAGCCAATATGGACCGCTGAAACGGCTCTTTGCCAGCGCTCGCATGAATGGACAGACGGAAGACGCGCTCAAAGCACCCCAATCCGCATCCCGCACCTAGTCTGAGCTCTCAGCCCGCCACCGCCTTTTCCACCGCAGAGACGACATCATCCACCGCTTCCTGCATCAGCGCGGGGTCCTCGTGCTCGGCCATGACGCGCACGAGTGGCTCCGTTCCGGACTTGCGGATCAGCAGCCGACCGCCGCCGCCAAGCTGTGCCTCGGCCCCCGCAATGGCCTTCTTGACCGCTTCCATCTCAAGTGGTCGCTGATCGGCTGAAAAGCGCACGTTCTGAAGAAGTTGCGGGACGGGCTCAAACTGATGCATGAGGGCCGACGCGGGCCGATCGGCGCGCACCATCTCTGCCAGGAACTGTAGCCCGGCCATGAGCCCGTCCCCGGTGGTGGCATGGTCCAGCATGACGATGTGGCCCGACTGCTCACCGCCAAGGTTGTAGCCGCCCTGCCGCATGCGCTCCACCACGTACCTATCACCGACCCCGGTCCGTTCCAGCCGCAGACCGAGGTCTTCCAGGAATCGTTCCAGCCCAAGATTGCTCATCACCGTGGCCACCAGCGCCCCGCCATTGAGCCGCTTTTCCGCCGCCCAGCGGGCTGCCATGAGGGCCATGAACTGATCGCCGTCGCCGATATTTCCCGCCTCGTCAATCAGGATCACCCGGTCCGCGTCCCCATCCAGACAGATGCCCACGTCGGCCCCGTGCGCCACGACCATCTCTGCCGCCGCCTGAGGGTGGGTCGATCCGCAGCCCTGGTTGATATTGTGCCCGTTGGGCGCGACGCCCATGGGGATCACGTCCGCCCCCAGTTCCCAAAGTGCCATGGGGGCCACGTGGTGGGCGGCACCGTTGGCGCAGTCGATCACTACCTTGAGCCCGTCCAGCCGCATCTGGCGCGGAAAGGAGCTTTTGACCCGCTCGATATAGCGGAACCGGCTGTCGTCGATCCGTTTGGCGCGGCCGATGTTGTGGGCATCCGTAGGCTTCACGCCCGATTCCACCAGCGCCTCGATCTCCGCCTCCATCTCATCCGAGAGCTTGAAACCGTCGGGGCCGAAGAACTTGATCCCATTGTCATGGGCCGGGTTGTGGCTGGCCGAGATCATCACACCAAGATCGGCCCGCATGGAACGGGTCAGCAGGCCCACAGCGGGTGTCGGCACCGGGCCCAGCAGCAGCACGTTCATACCCGTCGAGGTGAGCCCGGCTGTCAGTGCATTTTCGAACATGTAACCGGAAAGCCGCGTGTCCTTGCCGATCACCACCCGGTGCACACCCTTGTCATCCTGGCGGAAATAGCGGCCCACGGCGGCCCCGATGCGCAGGGCCATCTCGGCGGTCATGGGGTGGCTGTTGGCGGTGCCACGCACACCGTCTGTTCCGAATAATTTGGTCATACCTGTCTTCCTGCCATAGCGGCCCGCCAGAGCGCAATCGCCTGAACGGTCTGAGGCACATCATGCACACGGAACATCTGGATGCCATGCGCAAGCCCCGCCAAAGCGACCCCGATGGAACCCGGTGCGCGGGCATCCGCCTGCGGCTCATTCCCGATGGTGCCGATAAACCGCTTGCGCGAGGCACCCAGCAGGATCGGCACGCCAAGCCCGTGAAACAGGCTTAGCCGGGCCAGCAGCGTCAGATTATGCTCCAGCGTCTTACCAAAGCCGATACCGGGGTCCGCGATGATCCGGGCGCGGGGAATGCCTTCAGCCTCCAGACGCGTGATCTGACCCTGCAGAAAGTCGAACACGTCCAGCAGCACATCGTCGTAGGCCGGGTTCTGTTGCATGGTCGCCGGATCACCCTGCGCGTGCATCACGCAGACGGGCAGGTCCGCGTCAGCGCAAAACCTTGCCAGCGCGGGATCGTAGGTGAAGCCCGACACGTCATTGACCAGCCCGGCCCCTGCCGCGACCGCCGCCTCGGCCACCGCTGATTTGCGGGTGTCGATGGAGACCAGCCCCCCCTCGCCCGCCTCTATCAGGCCTTCGATGATGGGCACTGTTCTCCGGATCTCTTCCTCCGGATCGACGGTCTCTGCGCCGGGGCGGGTCGATTCACCGCCCACGTCCAGCAGGTCCACCCCTGCCGCGCGCATCGCTTGACCCGCGGCAATGGCATCCGCTGCCGCCGCATGGAGGCCGCCGTCGGAAAAACTGTCGGGCGTGGCGTTCAGGATTCCCATCACCCTTGGGCGGTCCATGGAAAGGCTCCCGATATCTGGCCTGCTCTCGACAAAACGCTCGAGCGCCTGGGCGTCAAAGTCCGCCACCCGCCGCACCTGCGGCACGCGGCCCCGGGCCAGCACTTCAACATGGGTGAACCAGCCCCACCCCCCTGCAACGGGCAGGGCCCCCTTGGGCCGGGCCGGCCCCACCTGGATCAGGGGGCGCAGATAGTCCCCGCCACTCACAGCTCCGCCTGGGATACATCCATTGCACGCAGGGGAACGGCGGAATCACCCGGCAGATCTTCCCCGATCACCAGCATCTCGGCTGCCCCGAAGGTTGCCGCGAACCAGGCGGCAAGCGCCACGGAGTCGCGCGGCTGGGCCGAAGGCGTGTCGACCGCATCCAGAACGATCTTTGACGGGGCCCAGACACAGGTTTGCCCGTTCTTCATCGCCCAATCCAGCTCCGTTCGTGTCTCCACCACGACACAGCGGTCGTCCCTGGAGGCCAGAACCCATGCGTTCTGCTCAATAGCCAGAAGATCAATTCGCCGCTGTGCCAGCCTGTGAACCACCTGCGGCGCGGGCGCATCATCGGCCCCTACGCAGATGATGAGGGGACGGTCCTGCGCTTCCAGCTGGTCCAGCCAGCCCTTCAGATGGGGCGATGCGATGGCGGCGTTGCTGAGATAGACCAGTTCCGGCTCGGGCGCATGCTCGGGGACAACCTCCGCGATCGGGGCCCCGTCACGCGCGCGGACGATCTCAACGCCCAAGGCACCTGGACCGCGGTCCAGTTTTTCGATCCGGACGAAGGCGCGCATCGCCTGCGGCTCCAGCAGAATACGCTCTGCGACCCGCTCGGCCAGGGTTTCCAGAAGGGCCAGCCGCTCCACCGCAAGCTCGGTGGCGATGGCCTCTGTCACCCGGTCGTAGCTCAGGATGCGGTCCACATCGTCGTCGATGGGCCCGGTCAGGGGGCGCACTTCGACGACCACATTGAAACAGATACGCTGAGTGACCCCGCGTTCGGCCTGAAAGGCACCGATCTCAACCTCCACGATGTGGTCGCGCAGGGAGATACGGTCCAGCGGATCGGAACCGGCCATTGCCGCCGCCCTTTCGGACGGATGGGCAAAGGCAAGACGGATTTCGTTGGTCATGGTCGGAGCCTCAAAGCGTCAGATACTGCCCGTTGGGTAACCTGAAACCCCGTCCTTAACAGCCCGCTTTCCGGCAGACCAGCGTCCAGTTGCGGCGTCAGTTGGAGGCGCTGCGCCAGGTGTGACGGTAAAAGAGGTGCTGTCCGATGCGTGCCGTGCGCGTATAAACGCGGGCCCAGCGCGGGTTGACGGCGGTCGTGTGATAGTGCGTCGCCCCTTCGGTCAGTTCGGGCGCGCGCCCGTCCAGCACGGCCCGGGCAATCTTGCCCACCCGGGCAAAGGCGCGTGGCTCCGCGATCACTTCGGCGTAACCGTCACAGGTGTAGGTAAATTGGCACTGGTACTTCTTACCGGTACCCTGGTTGATCACCTTGCAAAGCGAACCGGGGAAACGCTTGGATTTGACGCGGTTCATGATCACCTCTGCCACCGCGAACTGGCCCTTGACCGTCTCACCGCGCGCTTCGAAGTAAAGCGCCTCGGCCAGGCAGCGCCATTCGTCTGATCTTTTCGGCTTAGGCTGGGCATCGACCCAGCCGCGTGTGAAGGTCACACCACTTCCGGCAGAAACCGTCTGAGGCTGCGTCAGCAGTTCTTTCAGACGAAGGTTCCCCGTTGACTTGAGGCCTTGCTGCTCAATCCGTGCCAGATCTTCCGCCTTGTCGGACGAAGCTGAAGACAGGGAAGGAGAGACAAGAAGTGCCGCTGCAATCAGGGCTAGGGTGGTGAAACGTGGCAGAGGCATGGCAGGGCCCGTGGATTGTTTAAAGTCAGGCAGCGCCTAACCAACCTCACCCGGATCGGCAACCCCACGCCAAAGCGTTACGCGGATTCCGGCCTAGACCCACAATCTGTAGCGCTTTTCAATGCCAGGCCCCCCCGATTTTGTGAGAAATCGCCAACTGCGCCGCCGCGAGGCGTGCAACCGGTACGCGAAATGGCGAACAGGAAACGTAGTCAAACCCCGCATTACGGCAAAAAGAGATCGAATCAGGGTTGCCACCGTGCTCCCCGCAGATCGAAAGTGTGATGCCCGGCTGGGCTTGTCGGCCTCTTTCGGCACCCAGTGCCAGCAACTCTCCGACCCCGTCGAAATCCAGGACATGGAAGGGGTCTTCGGCGAAAACCCCCTGCTTCACATAGTCCGACATGAAGCGCCCCGCATCGTCGCGCGACAGGCCGTAGGTCATCTGCGTCAGATCGTTCGTGCCGAAACTGAGAAAGGCACAGTGCTGGGCAATCTCATTCGCCCGGAGGGCGGCGCGGGGCGTCTCGACCATAACGCCAAGACGGTAGGAGAAGCTCGCATCAAGCTCCGTGCGCACGGCGGCGGCGACCGCGTCAACCGAGGTCTTGACCAGCTCCACCTCACGCTTGGCCGAGACAAGCGGGATCATGATCTCGGGAACGACAGGGTCATTGTCCCGGCTGGCTTGAACGGTCGCCTCGAAAATGGCACGCGCCTGCATCTCGTAAATCTCTGGCACTGTCACGCCAAGGCGCACACCGCGCAGTCCCAGCATGGGATTATACTCCGACATCATCTCGATCCGCCGGGTCACCTTGGAGAGCGGCAGATCCAGCGCATCGGCCAGTTCACGCTGGCCCGCACGGTCGTGGGGCAGAAATTCGTGCAGGGGCGGATCGAAGAGCCTGATACAGACCGGACGGCCATGCATGATGGTGAAGAGCTGGGTGAAATCCTCGCGTTGCATGGGCAGCAGGCGCTCAAGGGCAGCGCGCCGTCCTTCCGTGCTCTCGGCAAAGATCATCTCTCGCATCACCGTCAGACGGCCAGGATCAAAAAACATATGCTCCGTCCGGCACAGCCCGATGCCGTCGGCGTTGAAATTCCGGGCGGTGACCGCGTCGGCCGGCGTGTCCGCATTGGCCCGCACACCGATGTCGGCGGCTTCTTCGGCCCAGGACATGAGGCGGTTGAAGGTGTCATCAAGCGCCGCTTCCTGCATCTTGGGGGTCCCGACAAGGACCTCACCACTTGAGCCGTCGATGGTAATCTCATCGCCCGCGTTCAGGACCCGGCCATCGGCTGAGACAAGCTGCTTTTCCTTGAGGTTGAAGCGCAGATTCGAGGCACCCACCACGCAGGGCAGGCCCATGCCGCGCCCGATCACGGCGGCGTGGCTGGTAATGCCGCCCCTCTCGGTCAGCACGGCGGCGGCGGCATTCATGCCGCGAATGTCCTCGGGCGTGGTTTCGTGCCGGACAAGGATGCAATTCTCCCCACGGGACTTGGAGGCCTGGGCTTCGGCGGCTGAAAAGACGATCTTGCCCGTGGCGGCCCCGGGGCTGGCGGCGATGCCACTGCCGATCACATCCCGTTCCGCGCCCGGATCGATCTGGCGGTGCAAAAGCTCTACCAACGCGCGGGGTTCCACCCGCATCAGCGCCTCTTCCTGCGGGATGATCTGATCATCCGCCAGGGCCACGGCAATCCGCACCGACGCGCGGGAAGACCGGGCGACGCGCACGCCATCCAGGATGTGCAGCTTGCCATCCTCGATCACGAACTCCACCTGCATCTCGGCGCGCAGGCGCTCTCGCATCAGTTTGGCGTAGCCCACCAGCTCCTCGAAGGCCTCAGGCGCGATCTCTTCCAGTGAAGGGCCGCGCGGGTCCCTGGTCAGGTAGAGCGTGTCCTGATCGCCCTGCAGGGCATCGCGCCCCTGGCTCTGGCTCAGATACCGCCCTGTGATCTGGCGCAGCCCGGTATCACTATCGACAAGCTGCAGCACACCGGACCCGCATTGCCCCGTGCCCACGCCAAAGGCCATTTCTTGAACCACAAGACCCAGTCCCGCATCGGCCGGTGCCCCCTTGGCCTGCCGAAGCAGCCGCGCCGAAGTACCATCCCAGGCCCGCGCCATGGAGCGCAGGACAGCCCCCAACTGCACGGCAGGATCCTGGGGGAACTGTTCATCCATCTCCGCCTCATAGGCGTGCAGCGACTGGGCCAGGGCAGATCGGCCATCGCCCACCACATTATCGAAGATATCGGGGTCCAGCCGCGCCACATGGACCGCATAGGACTGCACGAAACGGGTATAGAGAGCGGCGGCTGCCGCCTCTCCGATGCTCTTTACGTAGTCCTCGAACCTTTCATTGTTGATCCCGATGTTCAGCACCGCACCGGGTCCGCCCCAATCAGGGTCCTGGCTGGAGGGACGCACGCACATCAGGGCACCCTTGGGCATGACCTCCACGATCTTGGAGATATCCGGCATCTGCCCCTCGGCGATGTGCTGCACAGTATCAAAGGAGATGGCCACCGTGCAGGGTACCGGCAGATCAAGCCGTTCCAGCCGCTGGAGGCACTTCGCACGCCCGCCGTGGGTCTCATTCTTGATCGGCGCGGTGGGGGTCACCAGCGTGATATCGGGATCATTCTGCACTGCAGCACCTTTGGGTTTCAGATGCAGCATAGGCAGTTAAGGCTTTCTGGCAAGTGTACTTTGTCAACTTGACTGGACAGATGGCCCCGCCTGCCGCTACCCCTCTATCCGGGTCAGATCGGCCACGGAACTGCAGATGGCCCGGATACGGCTGAGCAGGTTCAGCCGGTTGCGCCGTACCGTGGCATTATCCGCGTTGATCTTGACCGCCTCGAAGAAGGCATCAATCGGCCCACGCAGGTCGGCCATAGCCGACATCGCGGTGGTGAAATCCTGTCTTTCCATGGCGGGGGCGATCACCGCTTCGGCCGCATCAAGGGCCTTGAAAAGGGTCCGTTCTTCTTCCGTTTCGGCAAACTTCACGTCCGCGCCATAGGAATATTCCACCCCATCCGCCTCTTCGGCCTGGCTGAGGATGTTGTTGGCACGCTTGAAGCCCTGGATGAGGTTTTCCCCGTCGTCCGTAGAGAGGGTCTCACTCAAGGCACGGGCGCGCTTGACGAGGAGCGTCAGATCATCGTTCCCGTCCATCGCGATGCAGGCGTCGATGATGTCGTGACGAATGCCCTGGTCGCGGAGGTAGACCTTGAGGCGGTCGTGGAGGAAGGCGAGGAGGTTGCTCGACTTGTCGGGGACCTGCTTGCCCAGCTTTTCCTCCGCCTCCGGGTGCAAAAGATGATCCGCCCGCTCCTTGATCGTGCGCCAGGCCGCGCCGAACACACCGTGACGCGCGATTTCCCGTATCAGCTCTTCGATAAGGGCCGACTGCAGGTCCGTATTCACCTGCCCCTTGTTCCGCACAAGCTGCGCATCGACAAATCTGTAGAGCGGCAGGCCAATGTCGTTCTCAACCAGTATCCGGATCACCCCTAAAGCCGCCCGTCTAAGCGCAAAGGGATCCTTTGATCCCGTCGGCTTCTCATCAATCGCCCAGAAGCCTGTCAGCTTGTCGATCTTCTCTGCCAGCGCCACGGCGACTGACACAGGCGCTGTAGGCACCTCATCAGAAGGCCCCAGCGGTGCATAGTGTTCCTCCGCCGCTGCCGCCACCTCGGCAGGCAGGCCTGCCGCTTTGGCATAGTAGCGGCCCATGAGGCCCTGCAGTTCGGGAAATTCGTAGACCATCTCGGAGGACAGATCCGCCTTGGCAATGCGCGCCGCCTGCTCCGCCAGATCGGGGTCTGCCCCGACCATGGGCGCGATCTCCCGCGACAGGACCGCCATGCGTTCAATCAGCTCGGCCTGGGTGCCGAGCTTGTTGTGAAAGGTCACCTTCTCCAGCGCCTTGACCCATGTCGCCATGCCCGCGTCCGAGGTCGCGGCGCGCAGATCGTTCTCCCAGAAGAACTTCGCATCCGCCAGCCGGGCCGAAAGAACCTTTTCGTTACCCGCCAGGATCGTCGCCCCCTCGTCCCGCGTCTCCCTGTTGGCGACGGTCACGAAACGCTCGATCCGGCCCGTCTTGGGGTTGCGCACGGAAAAGAACTTCTGGTGCTCTTTCATCGAAGTCTGCAGCACCTCGGGCGGCAGACCCAGGAAATCCTCCGCAATCGGGCCCATCAGCACCACAGGCCATTCCACCAGCCCCGCCACCTCGGCCAGAAGACCCCGGTCCTCAACCACCTCCAGCCCGTTGGCGAAGGCCTGATTGGTGGCATCGTGCCAGATCGTCTCTTCGCGCTCTTCGGCGCGCAGCATGACGTGGGCGCGTTTCAGCTTAGTCTCGTAGTCGTCAAAGCCTGTGACCGTTATCTCTTCGGGCGTCATGAACCGATGCCCGCGGGTGCTATCTCCCGCCTTGATCCCGTCAATCTCCAGGGGCACAACGCTAGCCCCCTCTTCGGTGCTGATCAAGGCAATGATCGACTGGAGCGGCCGGACCCAGCGGAGCGACCCGCTGCCCCAGCGCATGGACTTGGGCCAAGGGAAATTGCGTACGGTCTCTTCCAGCACCTCCGCCACGATCTCCGCCGCAGGCCGTCCAGGTTTTTCGATCCGCGCGAAAAGGACCTTGCCCTTCGGCGTCTCCCGCTCTTCCAGCTGATCACGGGTCAGGCCCGCGCCGCGCAGAAAGCCCTCGATCGCCTTTTCCGGCGCATCGGCCCTGGGGCCCTTGCGTTCTTCCACCTGACGTGGGCTCTCGGCCAGCATGCCCTCCAGGGCGAGGCTCAGCCGACGCGGGGTCGAAAAGGCCGCGGCTGAGACATAGGTCAGCCCCGCCTCCACCAGACCGTTGGTCACCAGATTCTGCAGATCCTCCGCCGCACGGCGCTGCATGCGCGCGGGGATCTCTTCGGAAAAAAGCTCGATCAACAGGTCTGGCACCGGGTCACCCTCATCTTGCCGCAGGCGCGACACGCATTAGGCGCTTAGTTAGCGGCCCCCTTCGGGAGGGTCCAGCCCTAGGTGGCGTCTTTGAGATGGCCCTTGAGGGTCTTCACATCCGGCCCGCTGATCTTTGGAACGACGCGATAGGCCGCTTCGACAAAATTATAGAGGGCAAAGGCGATAAGCCCAAGGGCAGCGCCGCCCAGAAGAAAACGTCCGAAAGTCATACTACGCAGTTGGTGCAGGGCCTCGCCCAATCCCCCTGCCTGACTGGGATCGGAATTGAGCGCCGCAACAGCAATCGAGAAAGCCACCAAGATTAGCAGACCACCGTAAATCACGAGACCTGCGGTCAACAACGGATCTACCCGCGCGGTAAATCCGGATCCCGCAAGATGCTCCTTGTATTTGCCGCTCCAGCCCTTGTGGGCATAATAGGCACCTGCCCCGGCCAGAATTGCGGCGCCGAGTCCGACGATCCAGCGCCCGAAAGGCATCGACATCATCTGTGCGGTCCAGTCCTCGGCGCCACCGCCGGATCCGCCGCCGCCTGCGGCCAATCCCGCGACAGAAAGGCCGATCAGTCCGTGTAAAAGGCCTGTCGTGATCTGGCCACCTCGCGCAAATAGGCCTTTGGCGTCGGCCCCGTGATCCTCCACGTCCGCCGCACCCGCAACCACCCGCCAGATCATGTAGGCAAAAAGACCGGCCGCGATGGCCCAAAGCGCGAAGTTGCCCAACGGTTCAGTCTGCAGCGTAGAGAGTGCACCCTTGGTACCGCTGGCCTGGCTGGTCGAAAAGGCAGCCCAAAGGGCCAGTGTGCCGACAATGACATAAATCGCGCCCCGTGCTCCGTAGCCCGTGCGCATCACCCATTTCAGTCCTTCGTGAGACTTGTCAGCCATCTTCTGACCCTCCATTTGCAGGATCAGCGTCTGATGCAGGCAAAAGGTTCCCGTCGGCTGCCGGATCAGCCACCAACACCTTCCGGCAAGGGCGGACATTCCTCGCCAACCACCGTGCCGTCATAGGCCTTCTCACCGCAGTCGTTCAGCTCATGCCAGACATAGCCGCGCCCGTCTTCGGTAATGGCCACGATCCTGTCCACACCGTAGGCCACGTTTTTTCCTCCGAGGAAGACCTGCGCCTTCCCGCTCTCGAGCTCTGCGGCGATCCCTTCGGCATCGAAACAGTCAAACCAGCCCGGCGCATTGCGAGGGGTTGCCACATCAAGCTGGACATAGGCCGCGCCTGCCTCGCCGAGGCTCAGATCCGTCGTGAAACAGGCCCGGTACCGGATGGGCGAGCTGTCCGCATCGATGCCTTGAAAATCGGCAATCGCAATGGGTTCCCGTTCGTCAGTCGTGAGGGAGACGAGCGTCACCTCCTCATCCACCACGGATTCGTAAAACCCGTAGATCTGCAGGTAGTATAGCGCGGCCCCCGCAATAAGGGCCGAGATCAGGATCGCGATACCAGCAATTTTGCCACTCATCCCATGTATCCCTTCAGCTTCTCAAAACCGGGCGCAGGAACTGAGCATTGCTGGCCCCGGACCATCGGGCAAGTCAGGTCGCTCACTTTTTCAGCCCGCCTCACGCGGCTTCCTCGGACCAGCCCCCCGCACGCGTCTCCACGAAAGCATCCGCACAGCGTTTGGCCAGTGCCCGTACCCGCCCGATGTAGGCCTGACGCTCGGTCACCGAAATCACGCCGCGCGCGTCCAGCAGGTTGAACATGTGGCTGGCCTTGATGCACTGGTCGTAGGCCGGATGGGCCATGACGATCCGCTTGCCGGTCTTGGGGTCCGTTGCAGGATGGTCGAGGATTTCCCTGCAATGGGCCTCGGCCTCTTCGAACTGGCGCAGCAAAACCTCGGTATCGGCCACGTCGAAATTCCAGCGTGCATATTCCTCTTCTGTCTGCTTGAAGACATCGCCGTAGGTCAGGGCAATGGGCGCATCCGGGTCATTGAAGGGCATGTCCATCACGTGATCCACGCCCAGTACGTACATCGCCAGCCGCTCCAGCCCATAGGTCAGCTCTCCGCTGACAGGGTGACAATCGTGCCCGCCGACCTGCTGGAAATAGGTGAACTGGCTCACCTCCATGCCGTCGCACCAGACCTCCCAACCCAGGCCCCAGGCCCCCAGAGTGGGGCTTTCCCAGTCATCCTCGACAAATCTGATATCGTGCATCTCCATGTCGATCCCGATGGCGGCAAGCGATCCAAGATAGAGCTCCTGAAGGTTCGGCGGGCTGGGTTTGATCAGCACCTGATACTGATAATAGTGCTGCAGCCGGTTGGGGTTCTCGCCATATCGTCCGTCCGTGGGGCGGCGCGAGGGCTGCACATAGGCAGCCGCCCAAGGTTGGCCGCCGAGCGCGCGCAGGGTCGTGGCGGGGTGAAAAGTGCCCGCACCCACCTCCATGTCGTAGGGCTGCAACACGGCACAACCCTGCCCCGCCCAGTAGTTCTGAAGGGCGAGGATGATGGCCTGGAAAGACCGGGGCTTGGGGGCCGTGTGAGTCATGGGTTGGACCTTCTCTTTGACGCTCGCTGTTCCTATGCGGCCACTCCGGCAGGGTCAATCACGCGGACGTCAGATTTTCGCGGCCTTTCCACGTGGCGTTTTCGCGGCTTTCCTGCTTATCTGCGGCCTACGTCGATTCAATCAAGTCACGGTAGCCATGACGCGCATCATTTCGGCCCTCTTGGGCGCTTTTCTTTTTCTTTCTCTCTGCCATTCACAAACTGTCCTTGCCCAGTCCGCCGCCGACAATGTTGTCTGGGTCCAGATCGAAGCCCAGCCAAGCCTGGCAGAAGCCATGCGAAGCGCCCGCAACTATGCCGCCGACATCGAAGATGTGAATGGCTTCGCGCTCGGCGGAGGTTGGTACGCCATCGCCTTGGGCCCCTATCGGCGGGCGGATGCCGAACTGGTGCTGCGCACCTACCGGCGGGACCGTCTCATCCCTCGCGACAGCTATCTGCAGCTTACCAGCCGCTTCCGCAGCCAGTTCTGGCCCGTCGGTGCCAACGTGCTGAGCCAGACGGCAGTGACCCCGCCCGCGGCACCGCAGCCCCAGGAAGAGACGGAGACCGCCGAAGCGGCGCAAACCCAGCCCGCCGATGAAACCGTCGCCGAAGCCCGCCGCAGTGAAAGCGCGCTGAACAGGCAGGAGCGCCGCGATTTGCAGACAGCACTCAAATGGGCGGGATTTTACGCGGCCGCGATCGACGGCGCCTTCGGCCGGGGGACCCGCCAGTCGATGTCCGACTGGCAGGCGGCGAACAATTTCGAACCCACGGGCGTGCTTACCACCCTGCAGCGTGCGGCCCTGATACGCCAGTATAACGCCGTGCTGGAGGATCTGGACCTGAAATCCGTACGCAACGACCGCGCGGGGATCCAGATCATGCTGCCAACAGCCGAGGTCACCTTTTCCCGGATCGCGCCACCCTTTGTGCACTATGACAGCAGCGGTGACATCGGCGCACAGGTGCTGTTGATCAGCCAGCCGGGGGACCAGAACACGCTCTTCGGGCTCTACGACATCATGCAGACACTGGAAATTGTCCCGCTCGAAGGGCCCCGCGAACGGTTGAAGTCATCCTTCACCCTTGTAGGCGCCAATGACCGGATCGTCAGTGAGACCCGCGCGACCCTCAGCGACGGTCAGATCAAGGGCTTTACGCTCATCTGGCCCGCTGGCGATGAGGCCCGGCGCACCCGCCTGGTCGAGGAGATGGCAAAGTCCTTCACCCGTCTGCCCGACGTGCTGGACCCCGCCGCGGGTGGCGACGCGGAACAGGCGATCGACCTTGTTGCCGGGCTACAGCTCCGCAAGCCGCGCCTCTCACGCTCGGGCTTCTTCATTGACCGCAATGGGGCGGTGGCGACGACATCGGAGGTGGTTCAGGGCTGCAGCCGGGTCACCATCGACGGCGATACCGAAGCCGAGGTGCTGGCCGACGCCGCCGACAAGGGCATCGCGCTGCTCAAGCCGCGCGCCGCTCTCGCCCCCCTGGCCGTGGCCGCCTTCAGTGCCGACACGCCCCGTCTTCAATCCGAAGTATCGGTCGCCGGCTACTCCTACGAAGGAGTGCTGAGTGCGGCGACCCTGACCTTTGGCACGATCGCAGATCTGCGGGGCCTTGAGGGGGAGGATGAGTTGAACCGTCTCAGCCTCACCGCGCAGGAGGGCGACACGGGCGGGCCGATCTTTGACGGCAGCGGGAACGTGATCGGCCTGCTTCTGCCGCGCGATACGCAAGGCAAGCTCCTGCCCGTGGACGTGCACTTCGCGCTCGACACAGCCGCGATTGCGGAGGTCGCCAGCAACGCAGGGCTGAGCCTGAGTGCGTCGGACCGGACCGAGTCCATCGCGCCACGTGATCTGCGCATCGCGGCCCAGGGCATGACGGTGCTGGTCAGTTGCTGGGAGTGAAGGACGAGCGGGAAACTTTCAAAGTTTCCGACCGTTTTCTTTGAAAGAAACCGATCACGTCGCAATCTCTGGCGTCAGATAGATCAGCGTGGGACCATCTGCGGCAAAAGCCTCTCTCACCGCCCGCTGCATCTCGTCCAGTGATCTCGGTACAACGGCCCCTGCCCCGAAGGCTTCGGCCAGCTTCACGAAATCGGGATTCCGCGCCACCACCGCATTGGGTGCGATCTGGGCGCGGGTCATGCTCTCCTCGATCTCACCCAGCTTGCAGTTGTCCCAAAGGATGATCGGGATGGGCAGACCCAGCTCAACCGCCACACCCAGTTCCTGCATGGTATAGTGAAACCCGTAATCCCCAATGATTGCCATCGTGGGAAGCCCACGCCGCGCCACCGCCCCGCCGATGGCCGCAGGCAGCGCGTAGCCCAGCGTGCCAAAGCCTGTAGGGTGGTGCCAATGGCCGGGTAGGTCCATGTCCCAGATTTCCTTGGCGGCGTAGGCAAATTGGGTCATGTCGGAATAGATCATCGTTTCCTCGGGTAGGCAGTCCCGCAGCGCTTCGGCTACAGGGACGATGCCGGGGCGTTCGGCATCCACTTGGGCGCGCCACAGTGCTCGCTGCGCGGCAACCTCTTCCGCTGTCCAGATTTGCTTGCTGACTGGCACCTCCATATCGCGCATCATTGCGAGAAAACCGCTAGCATCGCAGCGCACAACTGGTCCGTCATTGCGCGTTTCAGCCAGTATGCCAGCGTCGATATCAACCCGGACCAAAGGGCATTCGTTTCCCAATTCCGTTCGCCACAAGTCTACTTCAGCAAGCTCAGTCCCGACAGCCACCACAAGGTCCGCCGTCTTTAAGACACTGATACTGCTTGGTCGCCCGAGGGTTGAACCAAAGTACAGTGGATGATCAGACGGTACGACGCCACGCCCCGCGTAGGTGCAGAAAGCAGCAGCACCGTACTTGTCCATTACTTTTGCGGCGAGAGCTTCTTTCGCAGCAGAACCATAATCTGCAATGCCACCTCCAAAAACGAAGACAGGCCGCTCTGCACGGGCAAGCATCTGCGCGACTTCGGCAATATGATCATCGTAGTCGAGGTCCCCATAGATATTGCCTTGGACAAACCCGGGGCGATTGTGAGATTTCGTCACCGCTTCCAGCAGTGCAATCGGCACCTGTATATGCTTCGGCCTGGCCCGCTGCGTCTCAAACTCCACCAAAGCCCGATCAATCAGCGCGTAGGCCGCCTCAGCCGTCCGCGCTTCCTCGGACCAATCACAGACAGTCTCTGCTGCCGCCCGCTGGTCCTTCATCTGGTGCAGTTGCCCGCGTGTCGCCGCCGTCTCATCCAGACAGCTTGAGATCACCAGCATGGGCACCGAATCCGAATAGGCCTGCCCCATCGGTGTCATGATGTTGCACAGTCCCGGTCCGGTGATCACGTAGGCCACACCGGGCTGTCCCGTCGCGCGGGCATAGCCGTCGGCCATAAAACCCGCGCCCTGTTCATGGCGGGCCAGCACATGGGTGATCCCTGCCTCCTCGATCCCGCGATAAAGCTCCTGATTGTGGACCCCCGGAATGCCGAAGATCACATCGACGCCCCGCGCCTTCAACATATGAGAGATTTGCGCCCCCAGGGGCCGAAGTTGGTCTGCCATCAGGCCCTCCAGAATTTGACTGTCAGGATGACGTATACCGCCATCAGCTCCAGCCGCCCGATCAGCATGGCGGCGGTCAGGATCCACTTGGCAGTGTCGTTGAGGCTGCTGAAATTCCCCGCAGGCCCAATGATATCACCCAGACCCGGCCCGATGTTGGCCAGCGCCGCCCCAGCCCCCGAAACGGAGGTGACGAAATCAAGACCCGTCAGGCTCAGCGCTACGGCGACAAGACCCAGTGTCACGATAAAGAACATGAAGAAGGACATGACCGAGGAAAGCACATCCTGCCCCACCAGACGGCCATCGTAGCGCGGCTGAAAGACCCCGTGCGGCGAGCGGATGCGCTGCAACTGCGCGCGAATGGAGGCAAAGAGGAGCTGGTAGCGGAAGACCTTGATCGAACAGGCGGTGGAGCCCGCGCAGCCGCCAATCAGTCCGATGAAGAAGAACAGCGCCACGGCAAATGCACCCCACTGCATGTAATCGACAGAGGCATAGCCAGTGCCCGTCAAGATGGAGACGATGTTGAAGAGCCCCCGGCGAAAGGATTCCTCCATTGGCTGGGTGAATGTGGTCTGCAAAAGGATAACGATCACCGCCACCAGGACAATCACCGTCCCCACGAAACCGCGCACCTGCGGGTCCCGGTGCAGGGCCGTGACGTTGCCATTCAGCAATTGCACGTAGCGCACAAAGGGCAAGGCGGCGAGCAGCATGAATAGCGAGGCGACATATTCCGTAGGCCCCGCGAAGACCCCGAAAGAGGCGTCATAGTTGGCGAAACCACCCGTCGCGATGGTGGTGAATGCGTGGACGGTGGCGTCAAATGTGTCCATGCCCAAAGCGAGGTAACTCAGCGCGCAAGCCACGGTAAGCCAGAGGTAAATGACCGAGATCTGCGAGGCGATCTGTCCCGCGCGGGGCAGAATTTTCCCAAATGTATCAAACCCTTCGGATTTAAAGATCTGCATCCCGCCGACCTTCAGCTCAGGCAGGAAGACCATCGCCACAACGATGATGCCGACACCCCCCAGCCACTGCAGGATCCCACGCCACAGCAGGAGGCCCTTTGGCAGTTCCTCCAATCCCGACAGGACGGTGGAGCCGGTAGTGGTTAAGCCGGACATCGCCTCGAAAACCGCGTCGGTAAAGCTGGAGCCGGTTGCACCCAGAATGAAAGGCAGTGCGCCGAAGACCGGCAGCATGAACCAGACACCGGTGGTGAGCAGGAAGGTCTGCTGGATCGTCAGCCCCTCGCGCACCCCGTTGGCGCAGGCCAGGGCGATCATACCGCCCGCCAGGGTCGTCAGCAGGCCCGCTTCGAGGAAAACACGCCAGTGGCCGCGCCCCTCTGCCAGATCGACCAACATAGGCAGGAACATTGCGGCCCCGAGGACGGCCACAAGCAGGCCGACAACATATCCGACAGGGCGCAAATCTATCATGATGGCAGCGTTGGCGCGGGGGCACGATGGTGTCAAGCGGTGACCCTGCCACCCTCGCCCCGCCAAATGAAAAGGGCGCGGCGGGCGGGCTTTGTCGTTACCCGCGCCCGGCCGCGCCCCTTCGATCCTCTAAGGGGAACTTAGATGTAGTAAAGATCCCGGAACACGTGCTGCACGATTTTCTCGCGCTTGATGCGCAGTGCCGCAAGTTCGGCGTCGGATTTCGACTGCAGCGCCTGCACCATGTCCAGACGGCGCTGTCCCGCGGGATTTGTGACAAGCGCTTGCCCCAGGCGGGCAAAGAAGGCTCCGATGCCTTCAGCAAAACGGCGGGTCGCGGTGATTTCCCGGCTCAGCACCTGAGCGGGATGGGAGAGGTCTTGGTAGGCCATGTCGGCTCCTAATTCTTTGTTTCGTCTCCTCCGATGGACTGTAAGTAGGGTCCGGACCCGGGGACGAGTACCGACAAAAGCGCATAGCCGACGCCTGTCCGGCGCATGCCAATTTGCTGTTTCACAAGGTAAAACGGCGGCCCCTGCCGAGGCCGCCCTGTCACTGGTTCGGTCTGGAAGTGCCTTCAGCCGACGTGGAACATCGTGTTGAAAAGCTTGGGATCGATCGAGTGCATCTCAAATGTCGGCCCGTCTGTCAGCACCGAAATCGCATCGTGGCTGTGCAGGCTTTCCTGATGGCTCGCGATGACACGGAAATCGGCCACGCGGCCGTCCTCTTGCAACTGCTCGCAGAAAAGACGTGCGGCATCCTCGACAAAGATCGGGTTGGCAGCGTTCAGTTCGGCAAAGGCCTGTTCATCCTCACGCTTGACCATCACCTGCGTCTCTGTCGGCACGGCACGGCGGCAGGCGTCGATCAGATCCTCGAACCACATGATGTCTTCGCTCTGCCCGATGACCGCAGAAATGCGCGCGACGGAGCGTTGGGAATGGGGCGTCGCGAGTTGGCCCCGCGTCTGGCGCGCGTGTTCGCTCAACTCCAGCGAACAGGGGCAGGTGCTGGAATAGACATAGTCGAGGTGGATGATCTTCTGGCGCACACCAGCCTTTTCAACCAGCTCAAGCGAGACATCGTAGTACTGGTAACCTTCGAGCCCGGACCGCAGGCTCTGGATCTTCATGGGGAAGGAAAAGCGCATCTGGATGCGCGCATCCATGCTTTCCAAATCGGCCTTGTAGTCATCCAGTGCCGCCGCGATCACGTCAAAACTGAAAGTCCGTTCCGCGTGCTTGTAAAAGCTGCGCATGATCCGGGACATGTTGATGCCCTTCTTGTCCGCTTCCAGGCTGACCGATCCGGTGATCGAGGTTTCAAGCGTCAGATCGCCGTTGTCGCGCGTGTGAAAGCGGATCGGCAGGCGAAAGTTGGAAATGCCCACGTGCTGGATCTGCTGCTTGGCACCGCGGATCAGGCTTGAGGGGCCATTCTGCAGGTCCGGCAGGCTTTTCTTGTAGCCATCCGTGACCGCGAAATCCTCCGGATAGGCGCGGTTGAGCTCTGGATAGGGGGACTCACCCGACAGCATCCGCGCAACAGCGGGGTCCAGCGCCTCGATTTCACCTTTTGACGCCCCGGCCGCCCAAGCCTTGAGCGTGGCAAGGGCCTTCTCGGCCTCCGACCGCTCCGGTGCCTTCTCAACAGAAGTGATTGCATTCATGGACTTGGCCCCCTCTCTATGGCGCGCAGACCTTAGTTAGGGTGCCGCCACAAGATTACCAATTAAGAAAAGACATACCTATTGTCGCACCCCTTAAACCCCTGCAATAGCGACAGTTTCAGGTGGATAACGCCTTTGTGAAATCTGTCAGGAGGTCAGTGGCGTCCTCCAGGCCCACCGAAATGCGCACAAGACCGGGTGTGATACCCAGCGCATCCTTTTGATCCTGCGGCAAACGCTGATGCGTGGTGCTGTAGGGCGGCGTCAGGATCGTCTTGGCATCGCCGAGATTGTTCGAGATCAACCCCACTTCACAGGCATTAAGAAAGCGGTAGGCCCCCTCGCGGCCGCCCTTCACCTCGATTGCCAATAGGGTGCCGCCATCGCCCATCTGACGCATGGCCAGATCATGCTGTGCGTGGCTGTCGAGACCGGGATAGATGACCCGGCTGAGCTTCGCATGATCCTGCAGCGCCTGCGCCAGATGGAGCGCGGTGGCTGACTGAGCCCGCACCCGCAGGTTCATCGTCTCAAGTCCCTTGAGCATGATCCAGGCATTGAAGGGACTCATGGAACCCCCCGTGTGCTTCATATAGGGCTCGACCGTCTTGCGGATCATCTTGCGGCTGCCCAGGATGACGCCGCCCAGGGCGCGGCCCTGCCCATCTATATGTTTTGTTGCGGAATAGATAACAATATCAGCGCCTTGCGCGACCGCGTTAGAGTGGACCGGCGTGGCAAAGACATTGTCCACGATGCAGAGCGCGCCCTTGGCATGGGCCAGCCTGGCCACACCTTCGATGTCGATCAGTTCCAGCGTCGGGTTGGAGAGGGACTCAAAGAAGACCGCCCGCGTGTCCTTGCGGATGGCCGCCTCCCACTGCGCCAAATCGGTGCCATCGACAAAGCTGACCTCCACCCCGAAGCGCGGCAGGATCTCCTCGGCGATGTAGAGGCAGGATCCGAACAGCGCGCGGGAGGAGACGATGTGATACCCCGCCTTCAGAAGCGACATCAGCGCCCCGTTGACCGCAGCCATGCCTGAGGCGGTGGCAAAGGCATCCTCGGTCCCCTCAAGGGCCGCGATGCGCTCCTCGAACATGGCCACGGTTGGGTTGCCGTAACGGGCGTAAATGAACTCATCCTCGCCCAGCGCCTCGAACCGCGCCTCCGCCGCCTCGGCGGTGTCATAGACAAAACCCTGCGTCATGAAGATCGCCTCGGACACCTCGCCATATTGGCTGCGCCTGGTCCCCGCATGTACCGCACGTGTGGCCTTTTGCCAGTCTTTGCTCATTGTTCCAATCCGTTGGCCCGCCGCCCCCCGCGGGCATGAAAAAACCCCAAACGCGGTCAAGCGAAAGGGGGCTTTCATCCTGACCTTTTAGCAGATTGTTTAACGTGGCCCGCAATCCGGTAACAAATCACCACGGCGTTTGGCTTACGCCGCTTGGCTTTCCAGGTCAATAGGGCGAACCTGGGGGCAAAGGAGACGCCCATGACCGCTGCCATCGATCTATACTACTGGCCCACCCCCAACGGCTGGAAAATCTCCATTGCGCTGGAGGAGATGGGACTGCCCTATGAGACCCATCTGGTCGACATCGGCGCGGGCGACCAGTTCGACCCCGAGTTCCTCAAGATCGCCCCGAACAACCGGATGCCCGCCATCGTGGACCCCGAGGGGCCGGACGAAGCCCCCATCTCGATCTTTGAGAGCGGCGCGATCCTGCAGTATCTGGCGCGCAAGACAGGGCTCTTCTGTGGGGCGACAGAACGTGAGCGGATTGCGGTCGATCAATGGCTCATGTGGCAGATGGGCGGGCTGGGACCGATGGCAGGTCAGGCGCACCATTTCCTCAAGTACGCACCCAAGATGGATCCGCCGAACGACATCCCCTACGCTAAGGACCGTTACCGGGCAGAGACCGCACGGCTTTACGGGGTGCTGGACCGGCAACTGGCGCTCTCAGACTTTATTGCCGGCGACTTCGTTTCCATCGCCGATTTCGCCTGCTGGGGCTGGGCCTCGCTTTGGGAGGGTCAGGAGCAGACCCAGGACGACAAACCGCACATGGCGCGCTGGCTTGAGGTCATGGGCGCACGGGAAGGCGTACAACGGGGCCGTGCACTCTACGCAGAGAAGCGGGGCGATTTCCGCAAAGACAGGGATGCGCAGGAAAAACTCTCCAAGCGGTAGAGAGATACGTGGGATCGCTCTTTTTGAAAGAAAACGGTTGGGACCCTCGACAGCTTCCATGCTGCCGCCCGGTCCTCTTTAGTCGCTCTTATCGCTTTCCACGTACTTCTCCAACGCAACGATCTGCGCCCAGAGGAAGAGAAACATCAGGATCGGAAAGCCAAAAGTCTCGATCTTGACCCAGGCATCCGTCGACATGGTGCGCCAGACCACCTCGTTGCCTACCGCCAGCGCCAGGAAGAAGAGCGTGAGCCGCCGGGTCAACAGCATCCAGCCTTCATCCCGCATCGGGATCATCTCTGACATGACATAGGCCAGGTAACTGCGCCCCTGTAACAGACCCACCGACAGGATCGCGGCGAAGAAAGCGTAGACGATGGTCGTCTTCATCTTGAAGAACCGCTCGTCGTTGAACCAGG
>JABDKA010000157.1 GCA_013002405.1 Sulfitobacter sp.
TCCCCACAGGCGGCGTGATCAACCCCACCTCCACCACAATCAGGACAAGGATCCCGAACCAGATCGCCAGATGTTCGGAGGTCATTCCAAAATCCATCGCCGTGATCACGGGGAAAAAGATCGGCACGGTCAGCAGGATCATCGACAGGCTGTCCATCAGGCAACCGAAGATGAGGTAGAAGGCCAGGATCACGCAGAGCACAAAGAGCGGGCTGAAGCCCTGGGTGACCACCCAGTCGGCCATGAACTGCGGGACGCCAGACAGGGCCAGGAACCCGTTGTAGAATCCCGCGCCGAGTACGATGAAAAAGATCATCGCCGTGGTGCGTGCGGTGCCAAGCAGGCTTTCGCCCAGCACCTTCCAGTTCAGGCTGCCGGACAAAAGTGCCGCCAATCCCGTTCCCGCCGCGCCGATGGCCGAACCTTCGGTCGGTGTAAACCAGCCCAGATAGATACCGCCCACGACCACCAGGAAGATCAGCAGTACGGGCCAGCAGTCGGCCAGTGCACGGAACCGCTCGCTCATCGGGACCGGTTCGCGCGTGCCTGCCGCATCAGGATGCAGCCGGACGTAAAGCGAGATGGTCAGAATATATCCCAGGGCAGCCAGTATTCCGGGGATGAAGGCGGCGAGGAAAAGCTTGGCGATGTTCTGTTCGGTCAGGATGGCGTAGATCACCAGAATGACCGAGGGCGGGATGAGGATGCCAAGGGTGCCCCCCGCCGCAAGTGTCGCGGTCGAAAAGCCGCCTGAATAGCCGTAGCGCTTGAGCTCAGGCAGGGCGACCTTGGACATGGTCGCAGCCGTAGCGAGGGAAGAGCCGCAAATGGCGCCGAAGCCCGCGCAGGCACCGACCGATGCCATGGCAACGCCCCCGCGCCGGTGGCCAAGAAAGCTCTCAGCCGCGCGGAACAAAGCCTGGCTCATACCTGACAGGGTTGCAAACTGACCCATCAGCAGAAACATCGGGATGATGGTCAGCGAATAGCTGGAAAAGGTCGTGTAGGTCTCGGACTTCATCTTGGCCAGAAGCGGCGTGGGGTTGCCCCCCATGGCCATGTACCAGCCACCAAAGCCGCAGAGCAGCATGGCCAGCCCGATCGGCGCACGCAGAAAGACCATCAGCAGAAGGATCGGAAAGGACCAGAAGCCAAGTTCGAGACTGCTCATCTCAGTGCTCCGCGTGCTCTGAGGGCAGGATCTTGCGATCCTGAACTGCCTCGATCAGCCGCATCAGCGCGCAATATACCGCCGTGATGCAGGCCACCACGCCTGCGGCAAAGCTGGCGGCGTAGGCCCACCAAACGGGGAACTGGAGAAACAGGGTCGTCTGTCCGTTGCGGATATAGCGCTCCATGCCGCCGTAGAGCTGGTTGATGATCAGGAGGATGACGGCCGCCAGGACGATCTCCCAAAAGGCCGCGATCCAGCGGTTGGAGCGGCGGGAGAGGAAAGAGGTAAAGATGTCGACCGTGGCGTGACTGCCGTAAAGCTGACAGATCGGCAGGAATGAGAAGATGGCAAAGGCAACGCCTGCCTCCAACAGCTCGTAACTGCCGTTGATCTCCCCCACACCCAGATCCAGCACCCACTGCGCAAGTCCGGTCAGGGCCCTGTCGAAGAAATCCGCGTGCAAAAACTTGCTTAGTGACCGGCCCGCAATTGAGACCGTCGTGAGCACAATCAAAAGCAGCAGAACGATACCCCCGGCCAAAGCGGTCAGGCGGGCAAGAGACTGGATCAGCCGGTGCATTGATTTCTCACGAACTTAAGGACTAAGCGACCCGCGGCAGCGCTCGGCTGCCGCAGGCCGGGTCTCATCAAGGGCCGGATCAGCCTTCGTAGGCTTCCATAAGCGCGCGCGCTTCGTCGATCAGTGCCTGACCGTCGATGCCCTTGCTGTTCATGTCGGCGACCCACTCATCGTAGATGGGCTGTGCCACATCGCGCCAGGCCTGCAGATCGTCACCGGAGACGGTCACGATGTTGTTCCCCCGGTCGACCGCCGCCTGACGGGCGGGCCCGTCACTGTCGGACTGGGTGCCGCCGGCAAAGATGGAGAATTCCAGACCAGAGTTGTCGTCGATCACCTTTTTCAGATCGTCGGGCAGCCCCTCGTAGCGGTCCTTGTTCATCGCCAGAACGAAGGTCAGCACGTAAAGCGCGTTGCCCTCAAACTCGGTGTGATTGCTTACCAGTTCCGGCACCTTCAGGGCCGCGGTCACCTCCCAGGGGATGGTGGTGCCGTCGATCACCCCTTTGGAAAGGCCCTCCGGCACGGCAGGAACCGGCATGCCGACGGGTTCTGCCCCCATCTTGGAAAGGAGGGTGTTGACCGTGCGCGAACCGCCGCGGATCTTCAGCCCCTCCATATCGGCGGGGGTGCGGACCTCTTTGTTGACGTGGATCATGCCGGGGCCGTGGACCCATGTGCCGAGGATGTGCACATCCTTGAATTCGGTGTCCTTCATGTGCTTTTCGAACATCTGCCAATAGGCCGAAGACATGGCCCTGGCGTTGGTCATCATAAAGGGCAGTTCAAAGACCTCGGTCCGGGGGTAGCGGCCCGGTGTGTAACCAACAACCGTCCAGACGATATCGGCAACGCCGTCGATGGCCTGGTCCATCAGTTCTGGCGGGCGGCCGCCCAACTGCATGGAGGGATAACGCTCAACCTTGATGCGCCCATCGCTGTCTTTTTCAACATTGTCTGCCCAGACATCCAGCACCAGCTTGGGCACGTTCGCCTGCGGAGGCAGGAACTGGTGCATGCGCAGCGTGACTTCCTGCGCCAAGGCGGCCGATGCCATCAGACCGGCAACGGCTGCACCGGCCAGTCCCATGAGTGTTCTGCGTAAGATCATTGTGGTCTCCCTTGAGTATGTTGGGTCGGCCGCCCTTTTGCGGGCGATCCTTGATTTCGAGGCGCGGCTTGATGCCGCTGCCGTTTTCTTACCTTACCATCAATACCGCTGAGCGTTCCAATCGCAACCCTTGGCGTCAAGACTTTGGTCAGCTTCGCGCTGGCAGGGACATGCGAGAGCGGGCAGTGCCCAAGGGTTCGCTGGTTCATGCGACGAAACGGTCAGAAAGCTGCATGATTTCACCAAAAGACCCGTGTTTTGGGGCCAAAGGGACCGCGTCAAGCGGCCTGAACCGCCAGAAAACAGGCAGTTTCGTGAAGAAAGCAGGTTGGTGGCGTTAGGTGGACTTGAACCACCGACCTAACGATTATGAGTCGTTCGCTCTAACCAACTGAGCTATAACGCCATCGGCGCGTGAGTTATGCCACCACCGCCACATCGTCAAGCCCAAACTCAGGCCACCTGACGGTTAGGTCCGCATGCAGGAGGCAGCGCGTCTTGACGGGCGGCCCCTGCGCAAGCAAATGCCGCGCATGTGCCTAAATCTAGCCTAAAAGGACAGGCATGCTTGGGGTCAATCGTACAAGTGAAAGACACACGTGATGTCATCCGCCACCAGCCCGAAAGAGCTGCAAAACCATTTCGAATCGAATGCCCGCCTTGCCACGGTCCTGCGGTGTGCGACGGGTCTTGTGGTGCTGATAGTGACGGCTGTCCTGGCGCATCATCTTCTGAGCAACGCACATCTTATCGGAAATGCAGTCGTCTTTTACGCTCAGGTGCCGACGCCGCCCGATACGCCGACGCAGATGCACATGTCGCTGGCCGTGATGCTGAGCACGGTGGGCCCGATCCCGGTCCAATTCACCCTTTCACTGCTCACCCTCGCTTTTGTGGTTGGCACGCTTATCTTCTGCCCGGTGGAGTTCAGCCTACTGGGCATGATGCCCCCGCTGCTTGTAATCCTGAGCCATCCGATCAGTTCAGTGATCCTTGCGGGTGTCGGCGCAGCCGTAGCGACCTCGGTTCTGATCCGCTGGGCGCTGCGGCACGCAGCGTTGCGGCAACAGGCCGAAACCCATCCATTTCTTCTTAACTTTACCGAAACTGTTTGAGGTCAATTCGCGTGCGTATCCCCAATGCCCATAACGTCCAGACACGTCGGTCCATGGCCCTGAAGCTGACCATATTTACGGCGACCGAGATTTCCACCGCCTCTCACTGGGCTGCGGTGGCCACGGGTATTCCGGCAAATGCGTTGCGTCCGGGCTCGCATAACTGTGTGGAGTTCGCCATTGCCCGTGGCGCACGGCTCAGATCGCACACAGACAACGGCCTGAACCCGAAAAACGCACACATTCGGATCCCGCTTCCGGCCAACGACAATATCCGGATGTCCTATCTGCTGCCCCGGCGCTGATTGCGCGGAGGGCTAGTGCGCGGGCGCGGTCACCGCGTCCAGCAGGCTGCGCCCGCCATCGATCACCATTACCTCACCGGTCATGAATCCCGAGCTGTCCGCGGCCAGGAACTGCACCGCCTCGCACAGCTCAGTTGGTGCCGCGATCCGGCCCAGCGGCGTATGATCCCGGATGTCATCGCGCCATTCGCGATTGTCAGCAACTGTCGCGCGCAGGGACCCGCTCATCACCGATCCGAAGGAAATGGCATTCACGCGGATGCGGTGCGGCGCCAGCACAAGGGCCATGGAACGGGTCATCTGCTGGACCGCTGCAGCCGCGATTGCGTAGCCCATCAGATCGGGCTGCATTTGGCGCGCGGCGATGGAGCTGAGGTTGATGATCGACCCGATCTGCCCCTCTTCCTGAGCCTCTGCCTGCTTGATCATGCGCTTGGCGACATATTGTGTCAGATGGAGCGCGGTCATCAGGTTCTGCTCCATCAGCATGTTGACCGAATTGTCCTCCACATCCAGCGCGTCCGTCGTTTCAAGCTGTCGGGCGGCATTGACCAGAATATCGATCTGGTCGAAAGCGTCGATGGTGGCTGAGATGAGATTGGCAATGGTCAGCCGCTGGCGCAGATCCCCCGCGAAGATGCGAATGTTGCCATCCTCAGGCCCGTCCCCCAATTCCTGGATCAGCCGCTTTTCATCGGCGTCCGCGCACATGACGTTCGCCCCCTTGTCGGCCAGATGGCGGGCGATGGACAGGCCGATCCCGTTGGCGGCACCGGTCACAATGGCGGTCTTTCCGGAAACGGAGAATGACATCGGCAGGGTTTCCTTTCGTCAGGAACCGGTCAGGGCCCCACGGCGGCCCGATGTGGGACGCGCCGCATGGAAAAGCTTGAAACGCGCGTCCCCGCCGATCTCTTCGACCCGGGCAAAGCGTTTTTTCAATTCACCTTCATAAGGCAAATGGCGGTTGGCGACCATCCAAAGATCACCCTGAGCGCGCAAAACCCGCGCGGCTGCCGCTACGAAAGCCTGTCCGATCTGCGGCTCGGACGCGCGTCCGGTGTGAAAGGGTGGATTCATCACCACCGCATCCATCCGGTGCGGCGGCTCCCAGTGGGTCACGTCTTCCCAATAGAACTTCGCACGTTCATCGGTCACGTTCCGCCGCGCACATTCCAGCGCCATATGCCCCGCTTCAACCAGATGAACGGTCGTGACATCCGGTCGGGTCAGGATATGGGCGGACAGGAAACCCCACCCGGCCCCTAGATCCGCGATCTCTCCACCAAGACTATCCGGTAGCGCATCCACCAGCAGGGCCGAGGCCAGATCGACCTCATCCGCAGAAAAGACACCGGGCGCGGTCCAGAACCCGGCTTCGGTCTGCGCCGGGCCCTGTGCCCAATCGGCAAAGAAATCCGAGGCTTGTGCTTCGATCCAGAACATCCTGCCGTGGGCCTTGGTCACGGGCCCGTGGACCGTGACCCGCTCCCTCATCTGGCGAAAGACAGAGTCGATCCCGTCGGTCTTTTGTCCGTCGATGACAACGACGCCGTCACTGCGTGCACAGGCCTCGGCGATCAGCGCCTTGGCCTCCAGCTTGGCGCGGGGCAGGCAGACGATCGCGGCGGCATATCGCCCCTCGGGCTCTTTCCTCGCCTCGTACCCGCGCCCTTCCCAGGCGTCGTAGAAAGGCTTGAAATCCTGAATGATGTGGCAGTGATCCGGCACGATCCCGCGCAGATCGGCCTCCGGTGGTGGTCGAAAGACGGCAATAAGCCCCTTTTCCGGCAGGTCGAGCCCCCCGCCGTTCAGTGCGACCTGCAAACGCGAGTCAATCACGCGTTATTCTTCTTTTTCCATGGTGCATTGCAGCGGGTGCTGATGACGGCGGGCAAAATCCATCACCTGTGCGACTTTCGTCTCAGCAATCTCGTGGCTGAAGACACCGACCACCGCCAGACCCTTCTTGTGCACGGTCAGCATGATTTCAAAAGCCTGCGCGTGGCTCAGGCCAAAGAAACGCTCAAGCACGTGCACGACAAACTCCATCGGCGTAAAGTCATCGTTCAACAGCAACACCTTATAAAGCGGTGGCCGCTTGGTCTTAGGCTTGGTCTTGGTGAGCAGTTCGGTCTGCCCATCGTCGTCTTCGCGACCTGCCATCATGATGTCGTCAAGGCGCATCGCTGCTCCTGCGGGTTTGCTGAAAGTCCTGAGTCTTGAGAGGCGTTATATAACTCCTTACAGCTTTTCGAAAAGGGGGGGGATCAAAATGACCGCATCGCTGACGGCCATCGGTTTCGATGCTGACGACACGCTTTGGCACAATGAACGGTTTTTTGCGATGACACAGGACCATTTCGCTGACCTGCTGGCCGATCACACCGAAAAAGACCATCTGATGGAGCGTCTGTTGGAGGCGGAGCGGCGCAACATTCCGCACTACGGATTCGGGATCAAGGGATTCACTCTGTCGATGGTGGAGACGGCACTTGAGATCACCGACGGCAAGGTGCCCGGCGCGGTTATTCAGGAAATCCTGAACGCGGGACGCGACATGCTTTCCCATCCAGTGGAGCTGCTGCCCCACGCGGAGAATGCCTTGGAGAGTTTAAGGCACGATCACAAGCTGCTCCTGATCACCAAGGGCGATCTCTTGGATCAGACCCGCAAACTGGAACAGTCCGGCCTGCGGGACCATTTCGAAGCGATCGAAATCGTCTCTCACAAGACGGAGGCCGAATATACGGACATCTTCGCGCGGCATGGCACCGGCGCGGATCAGGGGCTGATGGTTGGCAATTCCATGGCGTCGGACGTGGTGCCCATGATCGGCGCAGGCGGTTGGGGTGTTCACGTGCCGCACGGGCTGACATGGGCCATTGAGCAGGCGGAGGCCCCAGATACCCATCCGCGGTTTTGCCAGATCGACGACCTGGGGGAGCTGCCCCACACGGTCGCGCAGATCCTCAATCCGTGAGTGGATTCCGGGACGATTCAATTGTGACACAGCGGCCCATTCCCGCCTTATTCCTGCCACAATAGCCTGTTTAGTGCCCGGCTTTTGCGGCAGCGCAAAATCTGGTCGCGCTTGGGCAGCGATTTTGCGAACCCCACGCCAACGTAAGGGTTTATCGAAAAGACGGATCGTGTTATCCTTTTCAAAACAATAACTTGGTCAGCCATATAAAAACCCGGCGACCTGAGGCAGAAAAAGGCAGGCATGAGATGAAGGCGCGGCGCATTCGGCCGATCCATATCGGGCTATTTATCCTGACTTCAATTTGGCTTTTGGTCATGGTGCCATTAAGCGCGGCAGCGGCACCTTACGCCGCCTACGTCATGGACGCCCGCACCGGCAAAACTCTGCACTCACGCAACGCCGATACCCGCCTGCACCCCGCATCGCTGACCAAGATGATGACGCTCTACATCGCGTTCGAAGCAATCCGGCGGGGCGAAATCTCGCTTGATACTGAGGTCAAGATTTCAAAGAAGGCTGCGGCAGAGCCGCCCAGCAAATTGGGCCTGCGCGCAGGACAGCGGATTGCCCTGCGATACCTCATCCGCGCCGCTGCGGTGAAATCCGCAAATGATGCGGCAACGGCCATTGGAGAGGCGATCTCGGGCTCGGAAGCGCGTTTCGCGCGGCGTATGAACCGGACGGCCAAGGCGCTTGGCATGACGCGCACGACTTTCAAGAACATGCACGGCCTGACAGAGGCCGGTCACCTGTCGACGGCGCGGGATATGTCGATCATGGGACGGCATCTGCTCTATGACTTTCCGCAGTATTACAACCTTTTCTCCCGGATCACGGCGGATGCCGGGGTGCGCAAGGTGTCCCACACCAACCGCCGTTTCCTTAAAGCCTATCGCGGTGCCGACGGGATCAAGACCGGCTATACCCGCGCGGCGGGCTTCAACCTCACGGCCTCGGCCGAACGCGGGAATGAGCGAATTATCGTGACCGTCTTCGGGGGCAAATCCACTACATCGCGTAACGCCAAGGTGGCTGAATTGATGGACCTCGGCTTCCGCCGCGCGCCCTCCCGCGCGCCGCTGCGCAAGCCGAAAAAGCCGGTCTATGCGGCTGTGGAGAGCAAGCCCACCACCAATGTCGGTTCCACCAAGGGCGGCAAAGGCAAGACAATCCGGCTGGTCGTAGCGGTCAGGAAATCACTGCGGCCCAAGCTGCGGCCGGGTACAAATGCGCCCGTGCTGATCGCGGAGGTGAAACCCGCGCCCAAGCCAGCAACGCCGACGAAACCTGCCGTAACCAACGCGGATGTAACAGCGGCCCTGAAAGAAGCGGTCAAGACGTCGGCCCCCACCGCACCTCAGCCCACCAATCTCACCCTCGCTGCGGCCAAAGTTTCCACCCGGCCTGCTATGCGGCCGCAAGCCATCGCTCAGGTGAAACCGGCAAAAAAGGTGGTTCAGCAGGAAGTGGTCACGCGCGTTTCCACCTCTGGCGGGCGGCACTGGGGCGTGAACGTCGGGCGTTATCCCAGCCGCTTCGCCGCAGAGAAGATCCTGCTCAAGACGGCCCTGGCCGAGATGGATACGCTTGACGGCACCCTGCGCAAGGTGGTGCGCCGCCCACAGGGGTTTGATGCTAACTTCCTTGGCATGACCCGCGAAAGTGCGGATCTGGCCTGCCGCCGCCTGAATGCACGCAATATCAGCTGTTTCATGGTTGGTCCCGGCTGAGCGTCAGATCTGGCGTTCGCGCCGCAGCCAGACCACGAAGGACTTCAGCGCCGCACGCATCACGCCCGGACGGGTGACGATGTGGTATCCCTTGTCCTCAGCCTGCTCTGTGTGCAGCACCCGCAGACGTCCTGCGACGATGTCCCGCTCAACAAAGGCGCGCACGGTCACGGCAAGCCCCTGCCCGTCCCGCGCCCCGTCCAGCAGCAGGTTTCCGGGAACCTGCATCAGCCCACCGCGCGCTGGCCGCAGCACGCCGTGATCGGCCAGCCAGTTGGTACTTTCGGTGGTGCCGAATTCCTCAAGCCAGGGAAAATCACCCAGTGCCGCAAGGTTTGGCAAGGCACCGTCACCGACAAGCGACGGGGCCCCGATGACCACCATCGGTGAGCGCAGCAGCATTTGCGAATCCAGTCCCGGCCAGGGCCCGCGGCCGTAGCGGATGGCCATGTCCACCCCGTCCGCCGTTAACGTCACCAGTTCCGCTGAAGGGTCGATGGTCATATCGATTTCGGGATGACGGCTACGAAAGTCCGGCAGGCGCGGCATGAGCCAGGAGGCCGCGAAGGTCGGCGTGGCTGAGATGTGAAGGGGCCTTTCGTCCCGCGCACCGGTCAACTCCTCGCAAACCTCGATCATCGCTGCAAAGCTGCTTTCCAGCGCCCGGGCGAGGGTCTGGCCCGCTTCCGTAAGCCGAAGCTGTCGGCCCGAGCGGTCAAGGAGGCCGATGTCCATGTGTGCCTCCAACCCACGCAGTTGCTGACTGATGGCTGCATGGCTAACGCCCAGCGCCTCGCCCGCCGACACGACGTTGCCGGTCTGGGAAAAGGCCGCAAAGGCGCGCAGGGCGGATAATGGGGGAAGGTTCTGCCATCTCATATTAAATACCAGCTTACATGATTGGAAATTCGATGACTCGCATAATTCGGCAATTCACCAATATTACAAGCATGGTTCTGAATTACCGGAGAAGAGACATGTTAAATATCTATGCAGCCAGCTTTCTGACCGCAACCCGTGCACCCCACGTTCGCCTGCGCGAGATGCCGCCTACAAACGGTGAAAAGCGTCGACGCCGGTTCTGGCGTCGTCCCACAATGACCGTCGACCTGGACAGACTCTAGGAGCGACCTGTGAGGGGGCAAACTGCGTGGTTGCCGACAGTTTGCCCCAGTGACTGATTGCGAGAGCCTCATGGCCCTCGCGAGGTCCAAAACAACATCCTTCAAACCGCATTGAAACCGG
>JABDKA010000003.1 GCA_013002405.1 Sulfitobacter sp.
GGGCATCTGAGACACCGCCGACCTTTTCAATCCTGTTCCCCCCTTGAGATGGTTGAGCATGTGCTGGCGCATGCGGACCGGGAGGTGGTGGCAACGCTACACCCCAAGGAAGATTACAGCGCGCTTGATCTGACCGCCTTTCGTGCGCTTGCCACGCGGTATCCCCGCCTGACCGTCGCGACCGGCCAGATGGATCGGTACCTTGCGACCTGCGATTACGTGGTCACGCAGAACTCTGGCGTTGCATTTTCGGGGTACTTTTTTCGTAAGCCCGCGCTGCTTTTCGCGCCGATTGATTTTCATCACATCGCGATCAAGGCGAACCTGACCGATCTGCCGGACAGTTTTGCGCGTGTTGCAACCCACCAGCCGGACTATGAGCGGTATATTTGGTGGTTCTGGCAGGACCAGAGCATCAACGCGGGGCGCGATGACGCATTGGACAAGATCGCCGCGCGGCTCAAACGGTTCGGATGGCCGGTGGTTTGACAAAAAAAGGGCGCCCAAATGGACGCCCTTTGGATGACCGGAATTTCAGTGGATCAAAGCGACTCTTCGATCCAGCTTTGCAGGGCTGCTTTGGGCCGCGCGCCCGCGACGTTGGAGACCACTTCACCGTTCTTGAACATGAAAAGCGCCGGAATGCCGCGCACACCCATCTGGGCGGGGGAATTCGGGTTTTCGTCCACGTTGACCTTCACGATCTTCACCTTGCCGTCCATCTCATTGGAGAGCTCCTCGAGCGCCGGACCGATCTGCTTGCAGGGGCCACACCACTCGGCCCAGAAATCCACGACGACGGGGATTTCGGATTGTTTGACTTCGTTGTCGAAAGTGGCGTCGGTAACGGCGACAGTGGCCATGGTATTCTCCTGGCATGATGGTTTGAGTTGTGGCGAACCTAGGTAGGCCCGCCCGCCCCGTCAAGAAGCGGCGCGCGTGACAGGGCCGCTGTCACAAGATCGTGCGGCAAGGGCATCAGTGTACCGGTCGCGGTCCAGAGAATTGCTGTCTCAATTTTTCTGTCCGGATAGATTGCGGAAAGCATCCGCGCGTAGGCCCCCATCTGGCGCAGCAAACCGTCAGGGCAGGCGGTGGGATGCTCCGGCACGCTCCGGTTTGATTTGTAATCGATGGCATGGATCTTTTCGTCTGTCAGGACCAGTCGGTCGATCAGTCCGAAAAAGGGAAAGCCACCGATGTGCGCGGTAAGTGGCACCTCTGCCAGGGTGTCAGCGCCAAAGAGGTGGGCGATGGTTGGGTCGGCCAACAGCCTTTCGGCCTCAGCCTGTGCGCGGCGGGCTTCCTTTTCTGGAAGATCGTGCGCAAGGGTAGGGAGGATTTGCTGTCGCTCTTTCTCGGGGACATCTGGCAGACGCTCCAGCAGCAGGTGGATGTAGGTCCCGTAAGCTTTCGCCAGCCCGCTTTCTTCCCCGGCGTCTCCGGCCAGCGCCTTGGCGCCGCCCAGGTCGGAAGGGGAGCGGGTTGTCTCATCAAGACAGTAGAGCGGTTCTGCTTGCTCGAAAACAGGCTCTAACAAGGGGGTTTTGTCGTCTGCCCGAAGGCCATCGAGGATCGGCAGAGCGTCCCAGGCCCCTTCCTCAAACCGCAAGACACCCTCCGACCCGACGGGCGTTGCGTTGATGTGAGACATGGTCTCTTCCACGATCTGGTACCATGAACTGCCGTCCTTCGACAGATCCCCGGCGGCCGCAACGATCAGCCATTTCTCCGCGCGCGTCATCGCGACGTAGAGCAGGCGCAACCGTTCTTCGCGCTGTGCCGCCTTTTTCCCCTCGATCTGCTGGGCCATCACGGCGGGTGCCTCTGTCGCGTTACTCTTCCACACGGGCGTATCATCCATCCGGATGATTTCATCCTTGATCTGGATGTCCCGGCGGCCGGTATCTGGCAGGATCACGATGGGCGCCTCAAGCCCCTTGGCCCCGTGCACCGTCATCACGCGGATCTGGTTCGACGCACTGTCGATCTGGCGTTTGATCTCAAGATCGTCGGTCTGCATCCATTCGATAAAGCCTGTCAGACTGGGAACGTCGGTCCGTTCGTATGCCAGCGCCTGCGCCAGCAGCGCGTTGATGCCGTCCTCCGCTTCGGGCCCTAGACGCGCCAGCAGCTTTTCCCGTCCGCGGTGGCGGGTCAGGATGCGTTCGATCAGGTCGTAGGGGCGCAGAAAATCGGTTTGATTGCGCAAATCCCTGAGGATAGAGACCGTTTCGTCGCCTTCACCCCTCTGTCGCAACGCCTCCCACAGGCGTCCCTTGCGCCCCTGCGCCAGGTCATAAAGTGGCTTTTCCCCCCAACCAAACAGCGGTGATTTCAGCGCAACCGCAAGGGACAAATCGTCGTCCGAGGTGGCTAAGAAAGACAGGAGCGCGGCCAGATCCTTGACTGCCAGTTCCGCGCCAACCTTGAGCCGGTCCGCCCCGGCAATGGGTAGCCCTTTGGCCTTGCAGGCGCGGATGATCTGGGAAAAGAGCTCTGACCGGCGCTGGACGAGGATCAGGAAATCACCCGGTTGCACCCGACGGCGGATCAAACCCTGATCCGCCGGATCGTCAGGGATGTAGTGTTTGTCTTCGCAAAGCGTTTTGATTTGATCGGCGATTTTCTCGGCCAGAATCACTGTATGGTGCCGCACGTTCAGCCGATCGACCGGGTCGGTCCAGTCCCGGTCCTTGTCCTCTTCGGCCTTTTGGATCACTGGCCACAGATCAATTCGTCCGGGCAGCGCATCCTTGAAGGCGATATGTTCCGTCTGTTTGTCGAACTCAGGACGCCGCCGGGGGTCGAAGGCAGTATCGACCAGCCGCAGAATCGCGCTGGAGGAGCGAAACGAATAGTCCAGGCTGCGCCGCTGGAAGGGTTTTGCCGCCGCCTCAATGCGGTCTTTGAATATCTCGGCCTTTCGGTCGAATTCCAGCGGATCTGCCCCCTGGAAGGAATAGATCGACTGTTTCTTGTCTCCGACCACGAAAAGAGTCCGCTCCACATCCGGCCGCGCGCCAAGACCGCTGTAGAATTCATCGGTCAGCCGTTCGATCACGTCCCATTGCCGGGGCGAGGTGTCCTGCGCTTCGTCAACAAGGATGTGATCAATGCCGCCGTCGATGCGGTAGAGGACCCAAGCGGCCATTTTGCTGTCGCTCAGCAGGGTGCGGGCCTTGAGGATCAGATCATCGAAATCCAGCCAGCCGCGACGGGCCTTGGCGGAGGCGTAGAGTTCATTGAAACGCCGCGCGAAGGCGTGCAGTGCTAGGGTTTTTTCTACGGTGATGAGGGAAAGTCGCGCGTCGCGGGCCGCCTCTACTCGCAGCATCAGATCGTTCAGATCCTCCATCGCGTTGGTTACCATGGCCTGTGTTTCCTTCGTCGGGAAGGTGCCCAACTTGGCGGTGAATGGCTCCTTTGCGCCGACGCCCGTCAGAAACAGCCCCTCAAGAACGGGTAGTGCGGAGAGATCGTACCTTTCGATCTGAGTCAAAGCCGCTGCAGCCCGCTGATCTGTCGGCTTGCCGCTTTGCAAATGGGGCAAAATCCCCTGTATTAGAGTCTGTTCATTGCCCTCAAACACCATACCCTGGATGTCATCGGACGTGAGCCCTGCAGGCTGACCAAAAAGCGTCAGTGCCTGATCACGTGTAAGGCCCGCCTCAAACGAATCCCGCATGCCCACGATGGCACGGGTCAGGGCGCCGAAATCCTCACCCGTGTGAAAGGCGGCGACCGCTTCGACAAGTGCGGCATCGGGGCCATCGGCCATTTCATCCACGATCTCGGCGCGCAACAGATCGGCGGCGCGGTCCTCAACCTCGGTGAATTGGGGGCTGACCTCGGCCTCCAGCGGGAAACGCCGGAGCAGCGATGCGCAAAAGGAGTGGATGGTCTGGATCTTCAGGCCGCCCGGCGTCTCAATCGCCAGCGCAAAGAGGGTCCGCGCTTCGCGCAACTTCACCGGGTCCAGATCACCGGGAATCCCAAGCTCTTCAAGGGCGCTGCGCAGCGCGGCATCTTCCAGCATCGCCCAAGCGCCCAGACGCTTGAAAAGACGGTTCTGCATCTCTGACGCGGCGGCCTTTGTGTAGGTCAGGCACAGGATGTGCTGCGGCGCGACACCCTCCAGCAGCAGTCGTGCCACACGGTCGGTCAAAACACGGGTCTTGCCCGATCCGGCATTCGCGGCCAACCAGGTGGAGGCATCGGGCCGGGCGGCCTCAACCTGCGCGCGGGTTGCGTCATCCATGGTCATCACAAGGCCTCCGGCTTGGGGGCGGTTGTGCCGTCCCACTCACCAAAGCGGGCAAGCTGATCATAATCGCCCACGTCAGCATCGGACTGGACCATGCGGCGTGCGGTAAAGCCCTGAGTTTCTTGCAGGTAGTGTGCGATGAGTTGATTGAGGCCCGCCAAGACCGCTTGCGGCGGCTCTTCCTCCAGCGGGGCAGGGACCTCTGTCGGCTTGGCCCCGAGCCCGATGTAAAGCGCACCGGCGACCCGCGCCGGGCCGATCTCTTCGAAGCCGCCCTCTTCCAGGATCGCTGCCTCCAGCAAAAGCTGCTTGTCAAAGAACTTTTGCACCTTCTTGTTCGGTGGCGCGCCGGTCTTGTAATCATAGATCAGGGCCGCGCGGTCCTTTCTCAGGTCGATCCGGTCGGCGTAGCCTGTGATGGTGACATCCAGATCGTCGAAGCTGTGGGTGCCCTTGGCGGTCTTTTCGAAGATGGCGGGTCTTGCCTGCTGCTGGCGCACTGCTTCCCGCGCGATGAACCAGTCGGCGACGCGCCCGATGCGCGCCTGCCACATGGCGCGAGCGGCGGGCCAGGGAACCTGGACCGTCAGAACATCCCGCGTGGTCCGCATGAGGTGTTCCTTGGTCAGCAGGGCCGGATCCCGTGCGACCGACTTGATGAAATGCTCCATGATCTCATGCAGGATGATGCCGCGCAGCAAGGCATCTGGGTATTGCATCAGCGGGTTCATTGGCCGCAGGTTGAGGGTGTGCTTGGCGTAGATGGCGTAGGGGTCGCGGATCAGGCGCTTGATTTCCGTCACGGAAAGTCTTTTGAACCGCGCATCACGCGGTGGTCGCGGTGAAGGGCGCGGCGCAGGATCGACGCGGGCCACTTCCTCCAACGCGTGTGTCTGTCCGGTCCAATAGGCGCCCCGGGCACGCATTGCTTCCCAGGATGCCGCACCTTCGGCCTGCGGCAGGCCAGTCAGCAAATTGCCCAGACGGTTCAGCCAGCGGGACGGAATCGTTTCCGCATCATCCGACCGGATCGCCCTCGAAAGCCAGACCTCGGGTGCGGCGACGGCCTGCTGGTAGTCGTGCGCGGAGAGGCCGATGCGGCGTTCTGGCAGCAACAGACCCGCCTTGGCACGCATCTGGCGGTTCAGCCAGGGATCGGGCGGCGGTGCCTCGGGCCAGGTGCCGTCATTCAGACCGCCGAGGATGACCAGATCGGCCCCCTGTACCCGTGCTTCCAACGTGCCCCAGATCATGATGCGGGGGTGCGGTGCGTCCCGGTCGCGCACCTCCTCGGCTGACAGCAGCGCGCCGATCAGGTCGGCATACTCTGCCGCCGCCATGGGCCCGCCGTGGGGCGCCTCCTCTCTCAGGCTGTCCATGACGGCACGGGCCTTTTCCCCGGCCTTGCGCTTCCAAAGCTCTCCGGGATCGGTCGCGCCTGCGCCAGCGGCGATACGCTCGGACAGGGTGCGGTGCAGCTCGATCCAATCGGCGAGGGGGAGGTCTTCTGCGATCTGTAGTCCGGTGAAGGTGTCGGCCACCCATGTGGCCCAGTTCAGCAGGTCGGTGTTTTTCCTCTTGGCCTCACTGGCAAGGCCCAGCACGCTGTCCCCGTCCGGATAGGGCAGCCCATTGTCCCGCATCAGGGCCTCAAACCGTTGTACCTGCAGCCCGTGCTGATCCCGACCGGCGCTGCTGTGGGTAAGGGGGTGTTTCAACAGGGTGAGCAGCATCTCGGCATCCAGCGGATCGGTCAGCAGCCCGACTGTATGGCGCAGGAACCGCCCCGGCGGTGACAGCTGCAGCGGTGTTCCGGCGCTGTCGTCGGGCAGGATGTTCCAACGGTCCAGCGCGGCGGTCACCTGCCGGGTCAGCATCCGGTCCGGTGTGATCAGCGCCGCGCGCTGGCCCTCTGCCGCGGCCTTCCGCAGGCGCATTGCGATGGCGAGCGCTTCGAGACGCGGCGTTGGCGCTTCCAGCAGGGTGATGCCTTCAGTGGCCTTTTTAAGATCGGTGAGCTTTGGTCCCTCGCTTAGCCAGGCGTGGGTCACAGGGGCAGGGCGCATGGAAAGGGAGATGAGCCGATTGCGCGCGGCGGAGGGCGGCGGTGTGTCGGTCCAGGGCAGGATTTCGGCGCGGGGCAAGTTGAGCGTCCGCATCAGATGGCGGAAACGGTACTGCGGATGATCCTCCGGCGGCAGATCGCCGGGGCCTTGGGTATCGAGGATCTGCCAGACACCTGTAGGCAGGTCCATGTCGAACCCCGGAAGTACCAGGGCCCCCTGTGGCAATCCTGCAATGGTCTGCATCAGCATCGCCGTGGTACCGCGTGATCCGGTGGAACCGGCCAGGATGATCGGGTGCTGCGGCGGATGGTCCTGCCAATGGGCAATCAGGCGCGCGGTCAGCGCCCGCTGCCGCGCCTCGGGGTCTGGCGCGCTGCGGGTCTGGGCCAGGTAGGCGTCCGCGATCCGGATGAACTTCTGCGCGCGTTGCCAGTGGCCGGACTGATCGCTGACGTCGAGAGAAGTGATATCCTCCGCCGTCACACCCTCACCCTGCATCTCATCGAAAAGTGCGGCGAGGCTGTCGGACAGGGCATAGAGGGACGCGCGTGGCGCAAGATCCGGATCGGCATCCAGCAGGCGTGAGACGAGCTGGATCAGTTCCAGCCGCCGCCGCAGGGCGGGTGTTGCCGGGGGCAGGGCGACCCCGGGCACCAGACCGTCCAGCGCCGTCACCAGCCGGATGCGCGGCAGGAAGCCCGGTAGCCCTTCTGCGTAGATGTCACGCAAACGGCGCGCCATTCGCTGGGTGTTTACGATCAGGTCGACCCGGGCCATGGCCTCTGGCGGCTGTCCTTTCAGCCGCTCCCGCAGTCCTGTCACAAGGGCGACAGGAAAATCGACGCCGGGGGCCAGTCCGAAGACGCGCGGACGATCGGCGGGTTCAAACATCCTGGCCCCGCAGCATTTCTTCGGCCAGCCGGATACCGCCGGGATGTCCCACGTCGCACCATCTGCCGGGATAGGTGAGACCGAAGAGCCGGTCGCGCTCCAGCATGAGATCCCAAATCAGGTTGAGCGAGAAGGCCTCTTGCTCAATCCCCTCCAGCAGGTCGGTCTTGATGATCTGGATGCCGCCGTAGATGACGCCGGGACCACGGAAAAGCCGCCCGCTTTCGG
>JABDKA010000114.1 GCA_013002405.1 Sulfitobacter sp.
AAGCACTGGAACCTGCTTTCCAAAGCGGTGATCGGGGCCCAATGGCTTCTCACCAAGACCGGTATGGGCGCCTCCAACCAGTTCGAGAGTGCGGCTTTCATCCGCTCCAAGCCTGGTGTGCCTTATCCGGACATCCAGTATCATTTCCTGCCCATGGCGGTGCGCTACGACGGGCAGGCGGCAGCCGAGGGGCACGGGTTCCAGGCCCATACCGGGCCGATGCGCTCGAAATCGCGCGGGCGGATTAGCCTGCGGTCCGCTGATCCAGCGGCAGATCCGGTAATCCGGTTCAACTACATGTCCCATCCAGAGGACTGGGAAGAGTTCCGCACCTGTATCCGATTGACGCGGGAGATCTTTGCGCAGGAGGCGTTCCGACCCTTCATCAAGCATGAGATCCAGCCAGGCGATGCCCTGCAGACTGACGCGGAGCTGGACGAGGCGATCCGCGAACATGCCGAGAGCGCCTATCATCCCTGTGGCACCTGCCGGATGGGGCGGGCGGATGATCCCATGTCGGTCGTGGATCCCGAAGCGCGCGTGATCGGGGTCCAGGGGCTGCGGGTGGCGGACAGTTCCATTTTCCCGCGCATCACCAACGGCAACCTCAATGGGCCTTCGATCCTGGTGGGAGAAAAGGTGTCGGACCATCTGCTGGGGCGCGATCCCTTGCCAAAGGCCAACGACCGGCCCTGGGTGCATCCCGACTGGCAGACCGCGCAGCGGTAACGGGGGTCGCACTCTTAACCTTTCTTAACAGATTGCGTTGATTACGCGGGTGGGTCCCCGCATATTAACCAAATGTTAAGAATTTGTTCCCGGTTCGCCCTCCTCCTGGCCCTGTGTTCGGTCCCGGTGGCGGCTGCTGAGATCGAAGGCCGGGTCCGGGTTATCGACGGCGATACGCTGGAGGTCGGCGCGGCACGGATCCGCTTGCACGGGATCGACGCGCCGGAACGGGATCAGCCCTGTACCACTAAGGGCGGGCAGAACTGGTCCTGTGGGGACTGGGTGACAGGCCAGGTCCGCGCTCTTTACGAAGGGGCGATCGCGCGCTGTGACCCGGTTGACCGGGACCGCTACGGGCGCACGGTGGCGCGCTGTTCCGTTGCAGGGCAGGACATAGGCAAGAGGCTGGTGCACGACGGCATCGCCTACGCCTACGAGAAATACTCGCGCGCCTATCTGGCCGACGAACGCGCGGCGGCGCGCGCGGAGAGGGGCATTCACGGCTTTGTCCTGCAATCGCCCGCCCGCTACAGAATCACCCGGATCAAGGGACGCACGGCACCGGATCCGGGTTGCCAGATCAAGGGGAACATCGGCGCAAAGGGAGCGCGGATCTACCACCTGCCGGGGCAGGAATTCTACGACCGGACCGGGATCCGGCCCGAACAGGGCGAGCGCTGGTTCTGTTCCGAAGCGCAGGCCCGCGCCTCCGGCTGGCGACGCGCGCGGCGTTAGTCGACCCGGTAGGGCAGGACATCGCGGCGGTTGGTGTCCACCACCAGGTTCCGTTCCAGCGGGGGGACGGCACGCTGGTGGCAACCGCGCCGTTCGCAGATCCGGCAGGAGATCCCGATGGGTTCAAAGGCGCTGTCGCGGCTGAGGTCTAGGCCGTCCGCGTAGACCAGTGCGCCCGCGTGGCGCATTTCACATCCCAGAGCGATGGCGTAGCGGCGCACGGGTGCCCCGAAGCGGCCCGCAGGTTTGGAGATGTCCCGCGCCAGGCTGATGTAGCGGACACCATCGGGCGTTTCGGCCAGTTGGCGCAAGAAGCGGCCCGGTGTCTCGAACGCGCGGTGCACGTTCCAGAGCGGACAGGCACCGCCGAAGCGGGCGAATTGCAGGCGGGTGGCAGAGTGTCTCTTGGTGATCGTGCCTGCCTGGTCGACCCGGACAAAGAAGAACGGGATGCCCTTTGCCCCCGGTCTTTGCAGGGTGGAAAGCCGATGCGCCACCTGTTCGATGGAGGCCCCGAAGTGCCCTGCCAGCATCTCCAGATCATGGCGGCAGGCCTTGGCCTTGGCCAGGAAACTACCGTAGGGCATCAGGGCGGCCCCGGCAAAGTAGTTGGCCAGGCCGATCTTGGCGATATCCCGCGCGCTGTCGGTCTGGAAACGGGCCAGATCCAGTGTCGCCTCCAAAAGCTTGTTCTGCCGGGTCAGGGCGACCTGCAGGAGCAACTGAAATGTCTGTGTCTCGGGCGCGGCGCGGGCGGATAGGTGCAGGACAGCGGCAACGGGGTCGAACATCCGCAACGTGTCGGTATCGTCGAAGGTGACGGTCACGCCCGCATTGGCGAGGGCGGAGACAGCGGCGACGCGCATGTTGCTGTGTCCCCCGTCGCGGGTCGCGAAGTGTTCGGCGGCGCGGTCCACGGCGTCGATGTAGTTGTCGCAGTAGTGAAAGAAGTCGCGGACCTCTTCCCAGGGCGACGGGGCGGCGCGGGCATCCTCACGCCCCAGGGCCTCATCCAGTGAGGCAAGACGTTCGTGGGTCTGCCGATAGGCCTGATGCAACTCCAGGAACGCGTGGGCAAGGGCGGGCGCATTGGAGGCGGTGAGGCGGATATCGGCCAGCGGCGGCATCTTGCCCGCGAAGACGGGGTCCGAAAGGGATTCGCGCAGATCGCTGACAAGGCGTTCGCCGTCCCCCGCACTCAGCTCCGTCACATCGAGCCCGAATTCCGAGGCGAGAGCCAGGACGACCGTTGTGCTGACGGGGCGGTTGTTGTTTTCCATCTGGTTGAGGTACGGCAGCGACACGCCCATGCGGGCGGCAAAGTCCTTTTGCGTCAGACCGATCTTGGTGCGAAGTTCACGCAGCTTGGCCCCGGCGTATAGTTTTTGCGTGGCCATGACCGGCATCCTTTGCAACTTTGCAGCGACCGCCAGCCTATATTTGCAAAGCGCCCCCGGCAAGATGCCAAAAGAGGGTTAAGAGCTGCTTAGCCTGCCTGCAAAGCCAGCGTTCTCTCGCGCCGGATGACAAGTAGAATCGAAGCGATGCCCGCGATGGCCGTGCCCAGCATGATAAGGAGTAGCGGATAGGCCCCGGTCTGGGGCGTCAGAAGTAGCCCGGCCAGCACTGCCAGGCCCGATCCGCCGCCGATCATGATCGCACCGCCCAGGCCCGAAGCCGTCCCTGCAAGGTGCGGCCGGACCGAGAGCATGCCCGCCGTTGCGTTGGGAATGCATAGGCCATTGCCAAGCCCCACAAGCGTCATCATACCGAAGAAGCTGAACGCGGAACCGTATCCGGCAAGGAAGATGAGCAGCGAGACGCCGGAGCCGAGAGCATTGGCAAAACAGCCCCACATGACCATCGAATTGACGCCGAACCGCTGCGCATAGAGGCCGGTCAGAAAGTTGCCCGCGAAATAGCCGACTGCGGGCGCACCGAAAAAGATGCCAAGCCAGAAGGGGTTGAGCCCGAAGACCACGCTGCCCACGAAGGGTGCGCCGCCAAGATAGGCAAAGAAGGCGCCCGAGCAGAAGCCCGCGGCCAGCGCATAGCCCCAGAACCGGGGGGAGCGGATCAATTCCGGGTATTCAGTGAATTGCCCCAGGATGGACTTGTCGGATGCCTGCGCCGTCTCTCCCATGTCCAAAATCACCAGCAGCAAGATCGCGCCGCCGATAATGAACATCGCCCAAAAAGTCGCCTGCCAGTTGAACACCTGCTCCAGCGCACCGCCGACAGCGGGTGCGATCATGGGTACAAGTGCCATACCCATGGTGACATAGCCGATCATCGAGGCGGACTTGTCCTGGCTGTGCAGATCCCGGATCACCGCGCGGCTCAGCACCATGGCCACGGCGACCACCGCCTGCGCTACCCGGAAAAAGAGAAAGACGGTCGCATTCGGCGCAAAGATGCAGCCCAGTGTCGCGACCATGAAAAGCATGAGCCCCCAGATCATCACGCGCCTGCGCCCCAGGTTGTCGGAGATCGGACCGATGAAAAGCTGTAGCACCGCGCTGCACAGCAGATAAAGCGGCACCGAGAGTTGCATGACTGCGTAGGAGGTGTCGAAATAGTCTGCCATGTCCGGCAAGCTGGGCAGGAAGATGTTCATCACCAACGCCGACAGCCCTGCAAGCAGGATAAGCGTCGAAACGTGAGGGGGTGTCGTGCGGTCAAAGTAACGCACGACAGTTTCGCTGTGGGAATTGTCATTCATGCAAATGCAAGTAATCCAGGGCCGTCATCCTGTCCAACATTATGCGATGAATTTGCATATTTGCAATTTGCATAACCCATACTGCGAATTGTTTGCAAATATGCAAGAAGCTGTTTCCCCACAAGCGTGCCATTGGATAGTATGCGTCAAATCGCAAGCAGGGGATAGGCATGAAGGACATTCTTGAACAGCTCGACGCGCGCCGGGAAACAGCACGGCTTGGCGGCGGGCAGGGCCGCATCGACGCGCAGCACGGCCGCGGCAAACTCACAGCACGCGAGCGGGTCGAGCTCCTGCTCGATGAGGACAGCTTCGAAGAATTCGACATGTTCGTGACCCACCGCTGCACAGATTTTGGCATGGAAAATCAAAAGCCTGCGGGCGACGGTGTGGTAACGGGCTGGGGCACCATCAATGGCCGCCTCGTTTATGTATTTTCCCAGGATTTCACCGTTCTGGGCGGCTCTGTGTCGGAAACTCACGCCAGGAAGATCTGCAAGATCATGGATATGGCGATGCAGAACGGCGCCCCGGTCATCGGCATTAACGATTCCGGCGGCGCGCGCATCCAGGAAGGGGTGGACAGCCTTGCAGGCTACGGCGAGGTGTTTCAGCGCAACATCGAAGCCTCCGGCGTAATCCCGCAGATCAGCGTCATCATGGGCCCCTGCGCCGGCGGTGCTGTCTATTCCCCCGCGATGACCGACTTCATCTTCATGGTGAAGGACAGCTCCTACATGTTCGTGACCGGACCTGACGTGGTCAAGACCGTCACAAATGAACAGGTGACGGCCGAGGAGTTGGGCGGGGCGACGACCCACACCCGCAAGTCCTCCGTTGCGGACGGTGCCTTTGAAAACGACGTGGAGGCATTGGCCGAGGTGCGCCGCCTGGTGGATTTCCTGCCCTCCAATAACCGCGAAATGCCGCCTGTTCGGCCCTTTTTCGACGATCCCGAGCGGATCGAACCCTCGCTCGACACGCTCGTACCGGAAAACCCCAACACGCCTTACGACATGAAGGAAATGATCCTGAAGCTGGCCGATGAGGCGGATTTCTACGAGATCCAGGAGGATTTCGCCAAGAACATCATCACCGGCTTTATCCGCCTTGAGGGCCGTACCGTGGGCGTCGTGGCCAACCAGCCGATGGTCCTGGCGGGCGTGCTGGACATCGACAGCTCTCGCAAGGCCGCGCGGTTTGTACGCTTCTGTGATGCCTTTGAAATCCCGATCCTCACATTGGTTGACGTGCCCGGCTTTTTGCCCGGCACCTCCCAGGAATACGGTGGTGTGATCAAACACGGAGCCAAGCTGCTCTTTGCCTACGGCGAGGCGACGGTGCCCATGGTCACGGTCATCACGCGCAAGGCCTATGGCGGGGCCTACGACGTGATGGCCTCCAAGCACCTGCGCTCTGATTTCAACTATGCCTGGCCCACGGCGGAAGTCGCCGTGATGGGAGCCAAGGGAGCGACGGAGATCATCCACCGCAAGGACCTGGGCGACGCGGACAAGATCGCCAAGCATACGGCGGACTACGAAAAACGCTTTGCCAATCCCTTTGTCGCGGCCGAGCGGGGTTTCATCGACGAGGTGATCCAGCCCCGCAGCACGCGCAAGCGGATCGCGCGGGCCTTTGCCTCGCTTCGGAACAAGAAGCGCCAGATGCCCTGGAAGAAGCATAACAACATTCCGCTGTGAGGATTTGAGCGTGCTTTGGTCCTTCCCCAATTTGTCTCTGAAAGTGGGCTTTATCACCCCGCGGGCGATGCGCGCCTGCGCCCCTTGGGGAACTCCTGCGCCGTCAGCGTCGTTTGACCGCAAAGGAGTGCACCATGACCAAAGACCACGGACCCAGCATCAAGGACGACGAGACCTACGAAAACCTTCGCGAGGATGGCGCATCGAAGGAGAAGGCGGCGCGCATCGCCAACGCCCAGGCCAGCGACAGCCAGGAGCCGGGCAAGAAGGGCGGCAATCAGCCACCCTACGAGGAATGGACCAAAGACGACCTTTACGACCGGGCGCAGGAGCTGGACATCGACGGACGCTCGGACATGGACAAGGACGAACTGATCGAGGCGCTGCGCAACAACTAGTCGCTTCCGCGCCCTCAAAAGGGGTTGCGCCATGACCTTGTGGAAGAACCAGGCTTTCACCATCGCCCACGCGGACGATGGCAAGTTCGAAGGGGCGGGCCTGCGCCCCTTCTTCGAATACCGTGATCTCGGCATCAAGGAGGCCACGAAAGGTGCCTACGGGGCGCACGTGATCCGCGCCGTGCCGGGCATGGAGAGCCCTGGCGCCTGGCACTCACATGACCTTGATTTTCAGATGGTCTATGTCACCCAGGGCTGGGTGGTGTTTGAGTACGAAGGGCAGGGGGAGCATCTGCTGCGCGCCGGGTCCTGCGTCCTGCAACCCCCCGGCATCAAGCACCGCGAAGTGCGCCATTCCGACGATTTGGAACTGATCGAAATCATCGCACCCGCGGATTTCGACACCCGCGAGGAGGAAGCTCCATGATCCGCCTGTTCGCTGCGCTGACTCTTTTCGCCAGCCCCGCGATGGCTGTCGAAGTCCCCTCGGGGCAGCCGGTGCAGCTGCATGAGGTGCTGATCGATGATCTTGGCGAGGAAACCTGGCTGCGGTTCCGGTTCATCGCTCCCCGGATCAGCCGGGAGGCAGACGGCATCGGATATGAGGCGGCCGCCGACGACATGGATCATCTCTGCCAGTCTCTTGTGCTTACCTACATGCAGGATTTCGAGCTGGAGGGAGACATGATTGTTGTCTCGCTCTCAGACAGGCCAGTGGAGTTCGGTCAGGCCGATCCCGATGTCACCCAGTTTTTCGAGGCGTACCGTCCTGTGGATAACACCTGCATCTGGGAGGGTTTGTGATGGCACCACAAGATGTTGCGGCTCACTTCTCACCCTGTGGAAAAAATGATGCATTGGCGTCACAGGGCTCCCGTTTCGCGGGCCTCTGGTATGAAAATTCGCCGACTTGTCCTATGTTGCAGCGCAGGAATACCCAGGTATCCCTTACCTCAGAACCGGGGCTTGCGAGGCATGAAGCAGTGCCAGGCCTCTCAGAAAGAAGCAGGAGACATCGATGTCAAAGAGCATCAAATTCTTGGCAGCCGCGGGCCTTTTGGCCGCCGTTGCCGCATGCACGAGTGGCCAGACCGAAGAAGAATACATCGTGGTTGAGCCTGAGCCCATCTCGGTCGAGCCGACCTACACGGGCAAGTACAAGTAAGCTTGTCCCGGGGCAGGCCACGGCGCCTGTCCCGACCGCACCCGCCGCCCTCCGGATCGGGGAGGGGGGGTGATGCCAGCCTACATGCTGAAACATCGCGGGTTTCCCGGGCGTCTCCCCGGTACCGATTTCCAGTTCACCATCCGCCGCCCCAATCCAAAAGGTGCCACGCCGATCGTCCGGCGTGAACGCCGCGCGGACCGCCGCCCGCCCGACCGCCGTGCGGATCTGAGTTTCATGACGGCGCTGTGGGCGCATTTCGGCGATCTGCCTTTCGAACGTGGCAACCTGGATGCCGGACGTCTGTCCTGGCTTTTCGGCCGCGAGGTGCTGCCCGCCACCGATCCATTCGATCCCGCCGATTATGAGGCGCTGCTGGTCATTGACGAGGGGGCCGCCCGCGCCGCCTTTCCGGAGGCATTCGAGGAATGATCGGCGTGAACCCGCCCAGACTGATCGAAAATCAGCAACACAACGCCGATACACGTACTGCGCGCATTCCACGCTTGGCGCGGGTCCTTTTTACGGCCAACGTCAAGATAGCAAAGGCCTCGTGTTGTACCTCACAGGTCCTTGTGTACCATACCCCTTCCCCTCCGGGGCAGCAGGACACTGCACCGTCCTTGCTGCCCCATTTTTCTGACCCGTACCATTGGGCCGGGGTAGGGGCACGCACAACGGCGGGCGGCGGGGAACAAGTGGCGCGCTTCCGCGTTTTGCCCGTAAGAAAGAGCAGCGTAGGAACCGTAGCATGCCATTCAAGAACATCCTCCTCACCCTGTCGGCCTGCGGCATCCTGGCCGCCTGCGGCGACACAATTGGCGAACAGGCGCTGGGCGGCGCGGCCGTTGGGGCAGGTGCTGCCGCAATCACCAGCGGCAGCCTCGCACAAGGTGCGGCCATTGGCGCGGCAGGCAATGTGGCCTACTGCCAACTCTACCCCGGCCGGTGTAACTGACCCCACTCAATTCGCGCACGCCGCTGGCGCGCGCCCCACACGATCCTTGAACCCCGCGCAGCCCTCGCTGCGGCGGGGTTTTCGCGTTGATCCAAAGACCAAGAAGGACCTTCCATGTTCAAGAAAATCCTGATCGCCAACCGGGGCGAGATTGCCTGCCGCGTCATCAAGACCGCCCGTAAGATGGGGATCACCACGGTCGCGGTCTATTCGGATGCTGACGCCAATGCGCTTCACGTCGAGATGGCGGATGAGGCAATTCACATCGGCCCGCCGCCCGCCAACCAGTCCTACATCGTGATCGACAGGGTCATGGAGGCGATCAAGTCCAGCGGGGCCGAGGCGGTGCACCCCGGCTACGGCTTTTTGTCAGAGAACAGCAAATTCGCCGAGGCGCTGGAGAAGGCCAAAGTGGCCTTTGTCGGCCCGCCCAAGGGTGCCATTGAGAAGATGGGGGACAAGATCACCTCCAAGAAGATCGCCCAAGATGCCAACGTCTCTACGGTCCCGGGTTACATGGGCCTGATCGAGGATGCCGATGAGGCTGTGAAGATCTCCAAGGAGATCGGCTATCCGGTCATGCTCAAGGCCTCCGCAGGGGGCGGCGGCAAGGGCATGCGGATTGCCTGGAACGACCAGGAGGCGCGAGAGGGTTTCCAGTCTTCCAAGAACGAGGCGGCGAGTTCTTTTGGCGACGACCGCATTTTCATCGAGAAGTTCGTCACGCAACCGCGCCACATCGAAATCCAGGTGCTTTGCGACGCCCACGGCAACGGCATCTACCTGGGGGAGCGCGAATGTTCGATCCAGCGCCGCAACCAGAAGGTGGTCGAAGAGGCTCCCAGCCCCTTCCTTGATGAGGCGACCCGCAAGGCCATGGGCGAACAGGCTGTCGCCCTGGCCCAGGCCGTTGGGTACACCAGCGCGGGCACGGTGGAATTCATCGTCGATGGCGACAAGAATTTCTATTTCCTGGAAATGAACACCCGCCTGCAGGTTGAGCACCCGGTGACGGAGCTGATCACCGGCGTGGATCTGGTGGAACAGATGATCCGCGTGGCCAACGGTGAGAAGCTGACCATCACCCAGGACGACGTGAAGCTGACGGGCTGGGCCATTGAGAACCGTCTGTACGCCGAGGACCCCTATCGCGGCTTCCTGCCCTCCATCGGCCGTCTGACCCGCTACCGCCCCCCTCAGGAGATGGCCGCTGGACCCCTGTTGAAGAACGGCAAGTGGCAGGATGATGCGCCGGCATCGGACATGGCGGTGCGCAATGACACCGGCGTCTATGAGGGCGGTGAGATTTCGATGTACTACGACCCGATGATCGCCAAGCTTTGCACCTGGGCGCCCACCCGCGCCGAGGCGATTGAGCGGATGCGCGTGGCACTGGACAGTTTTGAGGTCGAAGGCATCGGTCACAACCTGCCTTTCCTCTCTGCCGTGATGGATCACCCGATCTTTATCGCGGGCGATATGACCACCGCCTTTATCGAGGAACAGTATCCCGACGGTTTTGAGGGCGTTGAGCTGGACGAGGATAGCCTGCGCCGCATTGCCGCTGCCACGGCGGCCATGCACCGGGTGGCGGAAATCCGGCGCGCCCGCGTCTCTGGCCGGATGGACAACCACGAACGCAAAGTCGGCACCGACTGGAACGTCGCGCTCCAGGGCCACAGCTTTGATGTGGTGATCGAGGCGGATCAGGCCGGGGCGACCGTCCGGTTCGAGGATGGCGGTGAATTGCGTGTCTCGGGCGACTGGACACCGGGAGACACGCTGGCCGCGATGACGGTCAACGACGCACCGCTGGTGATGAAGGTCGGCAAGATCTCGGGCGGGTTCCGCATCCGGACCCGCGGGGCGGAACTGAAGGTGCACGTCCGAACGCCCCGCCAGGCCGAGTTGGCCCGTCAAATGCCGGAAAAGGTGCCGCCGGACACCTCCAAGATGCTGCTCTGCCCGATGCCGGGCCTGGTGGTGAAGATGGACGTAGCCGAAGGCGATGAGGTGCAGGAGGGCCAGGCCCTTTGTACCATCGAGGCGATGAAGATGGAAAATATCCTGCGGGCCGAGCGCAAGGGCGTGGTTTCCAAAATCAACGCGGAAGCTGGTGACAGCCTGGCGGTGGATGACGTCATCATGGAGTTCGAATAGGTTTCATGACCGGTACCGCCCCCGCATTTCCATGGCTTCTGGCAGGTGGCGTGCTCTTTTGCGCGATCCTGCTGGCGCTTTGGAAGGAGGCAAGGACCGCCGGTCTGATCATCGCGCAGTTCTTTCTGACCATCGGACTGCCCGTGGTCATCATCCTCGGGGCCCTGATCTGGGGTGCGCGACCCTACCTCGCGCAGCTCGAAACCGGCATCCAGCAGGCGATGATTGCCGGTCTTGTCATCGCTGTCGGCTGGCTGACCACCGCTATCTTTGCGGAACTGGCGAAATCCCGGAGCCGCGCCGAAAGGCTGCGGGATTATCACAAGGCCATCTACGCAGAAATCGGCAATACCCTCGAAGCGCTCTGGGTCGAGGGAGAAACCGATATCTACGTCGCGAGCCTCATCAGCCGGATGGAGCAGGAAGAGGACTACATCCCTTTCATCCCCCGCGAACAGCACGACCACGTCTATGATGCCGTTATTACTGAGATCGATGTTCTGCCCAGGCAGACGATTGACGCCATCGTGGCCTACTACAGCCTGATCAAGTCGGTCTCGGCGTTGGCAGAGGACATGCGGGGGGACACATTCAGGACACTCGGCGCGGACCGTCGGGTGGCGATGTATTCGGACTATTTGGGAATGCGCAAGCAGGCCTATCTATTCGGAAAATACGCCCTGCGACTGATCAAGGCCTTTTCCGATGGCGGCGCGAGGGCCGCCCAGAACATCATCAGTAACCCGGACGTGGACCCGTCCGCCATGTCACGGGGATCGGTGTGAAAGGAATGTTCGGGTCTCTTTCCATAACGAACCTGTGTTCTTGCTCTGTCCTTAATATAGGGGCAGCGGTCGCACCCCACAAGCGCGGTCAGTCCAGGATCACGCCCTGGATTTCCTTTTGCTCCCGTATCTCGCGCTGTCGCATGGGCATCTTGTCGATGGATCGAGTGATTTCGCGGACGTCCCAGGGAAAGGGCTTGCGCAGCTTGATCCCACCGTCCTTGCCGACCAGGACCAGCATGAAGCCGCGGGGCCGCATTTTCAGCCGCAGCGGACTGCGGGCTTCCGGATCGGTGTCAGTCAGGACGATGACATCCCGCTCCAGCAAAGCCTCCGCGCGTTCTTGCAGAAACTCGATCTGCTCGATGAAGGCCGGATCGTTCTCATCGTCGGCAAAGACCAGGACCGGGCGCTTTTTCCAGCGGAATTCGCTCAAATCGGTCATATCTGCCGGGGCAAAGAGCGTTTCCGGATTGCTTTCCTGCGCCGATTGCGCCGCGGCTGCGGTCGCGATTAGTCCAGCAAAAACAAATGACATCAGCCGTTTCATGGGATCTCCTTACGACCAAGATATAAGCCCTAATGCACAAATTGCGATGGCCATTTTTGCCCCTGCGGCCATTAAGCCCATTACAAGGGGTAGAGTGCAATGACGGAGGCAAACCCCGTGATACGGCCGGTCGGGGCGGCCCTGCCCAAGATCTGGGGGCGCAGGCTTATGGACGTCATTCTACACGTGGGCGCGCACCGCACCGCGACAACCAGTTTTCAATACTACCTGCGCGGGCAGGGCGATTGGCTCGGCGCGCAAAAGACCGGGTTCTGGGGGCCGGGGCGGACGCGCAAAGTGGTCTTTCCGGGCCTTTTCCGGACCGCGGCCGTCAACCGCTGGCGGCAGGTGGCGCGCCGTGCGGAGGGGCGTGTGCGGATGCACTGCGCGCAGGCCGAGGAGAGGGGCCTGCACAGGCTCATTGTGACTGATGAGAACATGATTGGTACCTGTGCGCAAAACCTGCGGACCGCGCGGCTTTATCCCGCAACCGGGGAGCGTATGGCCCGCCTCAACGCCGCCTTTGACGGGCGCATCAAGCGGATCGTGCTGACAGTCCGGGCGCAGGATCTCTGGTGGGCCTCTGCCGCGGCGCTCACAGCCTCCCGCGGTCACCGTCTTCCGGATGGGCTGAAATGTGCGGCGATCGCAGACAGCCCGCGTGGCTGGCGCGACGTGGTCACAGATCTTGCTTGCGCTGTGCCGGAGGCTGAGATCCTGGTGCGCCCGTTTGAGGTCGCGCCGGGGCGGGTGGAGCAATTGCTGGCCACCCTGCTGGGCAGCAGCGTCCCAATGCCCGCCGACGCCCCCTGGCACAACCGGTCTCCCGACCTGGCTGACCTGCGCCGCCTGCGGTCTGACATGGGGGCCGATACGAAAGAACCGGGGGAAGGTCTGGGCCGGTTCCAACCCTTCACCCCCGTGCAATGCGCCGCATTGCGCAAGCATTACGCCGACGATCTACACTGGCTGGCCGCCGGTGCGGATGGTCTGGCGCGACTGACAGAGGAACAGGCCCAACCAAGAGCAGGCCAAAGCCTGCCGACCGGGCAGATGACAAAAGGACACGATTATGACATCGGACAAGGACACCTGGCGCAGCATCGCTGAAGCGGAACTGCGTAACCGCAGCGTCGAGGATCTCACCTGGGAGACGCTGGAAGGCATTCCCGTGCAGCCGCTCTATACCGCCGAGGACGTGGCGGGACTGGACCATATGGGGACCATCCCCGGACAGGCCCCCTTCACACGCGGAGTCAAGGCGACCATGTACGCAGGCCGCCCCTGGACCATCCGCCAGTATGCGGGCTTTTCGACGGCCGAAGAGTCGAACGCTTTCTACCGCCGCAACCTGGCGGCGGGGCAGCAGGGCGTCTCTGTCGCCTTCGACCTGGCAACGCATCGCGGTTACGACAGTGACCACCCGCGGGTTGAAGGGGACGTTGGCAAGGCGGGCGTGGCCATCGATTCGGTCGAGGATATGAAAATTCTCTTCGACGGCATCCCGCTCGACAAGGTATCGGTCTCCATGACCATGAACGGCGCGGTGATCCCGATCCTCGCATCCTTCATCGTCGCGGGTGAGGAGCAGGGGGTGGACCGTGCTGCCCTTTCGGGCACCATCCAGAACGACATCCTGAAGGAGTTCATGGTCCGCAACACCTACATCTATCCGCCCGAACCCTCGATGCGGATTATCGCGGACATCATCGAATATACCTCGAATGACATGCCCAAGTTCAACTCCATTTCCATCTCCGGCTATCACATGCAGGAGGCGGGCGCGAACCTGGTGCAGGAGCTGGCCTTCACCCTCGCCGACGGGCGCGAATACGTGCGCGCGGCGATTGAGCGGGGCATGGACGTGGACAAGTTCGCGGGAAGGCTGTCCTTCTTTTTCGCCATTGGCATGAATTTCTTCATGGAGGCGGCCAAGCTGCGGGCGGCACGGCTGCTCTGGCACCGGATCATGGCAGAGTTTGAACCGAAGAACCCAAAGTCTTCCATGCTGCGCACCCACTGCCAGACCTCCGGCGTGAGCCTCGCGGAGCAGGATCCCTACAACAACGTGGTGCGGACCGCCTTCGAGGCGATGAGCGCGGTGCTGGGCGGGACCCAGTCGCTCCACACCAACTCCCTGGACGAGGCCATTGGCCTGCCCACCGATCATTCGGCGCGGATTGCGCGGAATACCCAACTGATCCTGCAGGAAGAAACCGGTGTGACCAACGTGGTCGACCCTCTGGCAGGCTCCTACTACGTGGAGAAGCTGACCGCCGACCTGGCCGAGGCCGCCTGGAAGCTGATCGAGGAAGTGGAAGAGATGGGCGGCATGACCAAGGCCGTGGCCACCGGCATGCCCAAGCTGCGTATCGAGGAGGCGGCGGCCAAGCGACAGGCGATGATCGACCGGGGCGAAGAGGTGATCGTTGGCGTCAACAAGTACCGCCGCGAGAAGGAGGATGAGATCGACATCCTCGACGTCGACAACGTCGCCGTCCGTGAAGCCCAGATTGCCCGATTAAAGGGGATCCGGTCCAGCCGTGATGAGAAAGCCTGCACCGCAGCACTCGAAGAGTTGACCCGTCGCGCCGCGGAAGGCGGCAACCTTCTGGAGGGGGCCGTGGAGGCCGCCCGCGCCCGCGCCACCGTAGGAGAGATAAGCATGGCCATGGAAAAGCAGTTCGGACGCCACCGGGCGGAAGTCAAAACCCTCGCCGGGGTCTACGGGGCCGCCTACGAAGGCGACGAAGGCTTTGCCGCGATCCAGCGGGCGGTCGAGGAGTTTGCCGAGGATGAAGGACGGCGCCCGCGGATGCTGGTGGTGAAAATGGGCCAGGACGGGCATGACCGCGGGGCCAAGGTGATTGCCACGGCCTTTGCCGACATCGGGTTCGATGTGGACGTGGGCCCGCTCTTCCAGACGCCCGCCGAGGCGGCGCAGGATGCGGTGGACAATGACGTGCACGTTATCGGCATCTCTTCCCAGGCGGCAGGGCACAAGACACTGGCGCCACAGCTTGTGAAGGCGCTGAAGGAGGCAGGGGCAGAGGATATCCTTGTCATCTGCGGCGGGGTGATCCCGCAGCAGGATTACCAGTTCCTCTACGATGCGGGCGTAAAGGCCATCTTCGGGCCGGGCACCAACATCCCGTCGGCGGCGCAGGATATTCTGAGGCTCATCCGGGAAGCGCGAGGATAGGAGGTTTCGGATCGCGCGCTGGCGCTAGTTTCGGCGGAGGGTCTTTGTCTCAACCGTGGCGTCGAGCGATTGGGCAAGCGAGTTCAGCCGCGCCTCAGCCACCTCACCAAAGAGGGGTCGTACGCCGGGTGTCATGCGGAACTGGAGCAGTTTTTTCTTTGGGAACCAGCGCAGGTCAGCCCCGTCGGTTTCCGTGTTCATCCAGAGCATCGCGCCAAAGCGGAGCGCCTTGCCTAGGATCTCGGCCTCGGCCTTGGTGCGTTCATCGACAAGCTCGTAGAGGTCGGCAAAGCGGCTATTCTCGCGTTTGTTGGAGTAGCGGTGCAACAGGGCGAGGCCGAGAAAGACCCTTTCGCTATGTTTCAGTCCGCCGAGGTTTGCACGGGTGGCATTGTCAAAACAGACCTCGGCCCGGTAATCGGGATGCGCGCGCCAGCTGACGTCGTGCAGCAGGCAGGCGGCCTTGACCAGCCTCCTGCGGGGCCCGTTGGCGGATTTGTAGAGCGGGAGAATGAACTGATAGAGTGTCTTGCCGAAACCCGGCATGCGCGCATCCTTGGCTTCGGCAAAACGACAGGCCTCGATCAGGGGATCCCGGTCCCGCAGCCGCTGGGGCATCTGCTCATAGAGCATGCCTTCGCGGATGCCGTAGCTGGAGATGGCGATGTCCTTGGGCTTGAACGTCTTGACCAGGCGGCCAAGCACCTCTGCCGCGTAGGGCACCAGGGCCATTCGGTTGGAGGAGACGCCGCTTAATGCGCGTAGCTCGTCGATGTCGGATTTTTTAATGAATTTCAGTGTACTGCGCACATCAGCTGAAGTCATCCGGTATTCGTGCAGGACATGGAGCGGATAACCCCTGCGCAGCATGTCGATGCGCGCGATGGCCCGCCAGGAGCCCCCCACGAGAAAGAGCCGGTCGCGCTGTGGGCCCATGCGCCCGGCGAGGTCCTGCAAGACCTCCTTGATGTGCGCCTCCCGGGCCTTCGCGCCGCCCTTCATGTCACGCAGCTTCAGGGGTCCGAGCTGTGACGTGACACGGCGGCCCACGCGACCGCCCGAAATCGCCGCCAGTTCCATCGAAGAGCCGCCGATGTCGCAGACAAGGCCGTATGCACCGGGCCAGCCCAGCAGGACCCCCTGGGCCGAGAGCCGCGCCTCTTCCTCTCCGTCGATGACCCAGATACGCAGGCCCGTCTCGCGCAGCACTTCATCGCAGAAATCCCGCCCATCGCTGGCGTCCCGCACGGCCGCGGTGGCCACCACGGTCAGCTCACTCAGCCCCATCCCGCTTGCCAGCGCCCGGAACCGGCGCATCGCCGAAAGGGCGCGGACCCGCCCCTCGGGTGACAGGTGGCCGGTCTCAGCCATCCCGGCGCCAAGCGCGCACATGATCTTCTCGTTGTAGAAATAGGCGGGGGACCGCGCCGCCCCGTCAAAGACCACCAGCCGGACGGAGTTCGAGCCAACGTCCACGACGCCAACCCGCGCAAGTGCCCGGGCCGAAGGGTCCTCAAAGAGCGGTTTGCCGAAAAGGCCCAGGTCGGCCACCCCGGTCTCGGGAACGGTGGCGGGCCGTTGAAAGGAGGCCTGTTCTGGCATGGCAAGCTCCGGTCTTTGCGTGCGGCTGCAGCATGGGTCAGCCGGAAGGGCGGGTCAACAGGGGGTTCAGTCTTCGGTATGGGTCAATTTGGGCACATCCGCCGCCCCGGCCGATCCACGCCCCGAAAGGGAAGGGTTTTCCATGAAGAAGCGGTGCGCGTTGAAGGCGAACTGGCCTTCGGGAAGGGGCGGGCGGCTGAACTTGCCGTCGGGCGCCATGACCCAGCTTTGCGCGACATCGGCCAGGTTTGCCGCCATGATCTGGCTCACGATCTGGGCTTTCACGGTGGCATTTTCGATCTCCACCAGTGTCTCCACCCGACGGTTGAGGTTGCGGCCCATCCAGTCGGCGGAAGAGATGAATACCCGCGCCTTCTTGTGCGGCAGACCGTAGCCGTTGCCGAAACAGACAATGCGGGAGTGTTCGAGGAAACGGCCCACGATGGATTTCACGCGGATATTGTCCGACAGCCCCTTCACCCCCGGCCGCAGCCCGCAGATGCCGCGCACCACAAGGCTGATCTTCACGCCCGCCGCACTGGCGGCGTAGAGCGCGTCAATCACCTCTGAATCGATCAGGCTGTTCATCTTTGCCCAGATGACGGCCGGTTTGCCCGCACGGGCGTGCTCGGCCTCGGCTGCGATCATCTCCAGCAGCCGCGGTTTCAGCGTAGTGGGCGAGATGGCGAGATTGTCGAGCGTGTCGGGCTGCGCGTAACCCGAGAGGTAGTTGAAGACCTTGGTGGCATCGCGTCCCAGGGTCTGATCACAGGTGAAAAGCGACAGATCGGTATAGATGCGGGCCGTAATGGGGTGGTAATTGCCGGTACCGTAGTGGGTGTAAGTGACAAGCTGGTTGCCCTCGCGGCGCACGACCGTCGATATCTTGGCGTGGGTTTTCAGATCCATGAAGCCGTAGACCACGTGCGCGCCCGCCCGTTCCAGCCGCCGGGACTGGCGGATGTTGGCGGCCTCGTCGAAGCGGGCCTTCAGCTCAACCAGCGCGGTGACGGATTTGCCGTCTTCCGCCGCCTCGCACAGCGCCTCCACGATGGGACTGTCGCGCGATGTGCGGTAGAGGGTCTGCTTGATGGCCACCACGTTGGGATCGCGTGCCGCCTGGGCGAGGAAACGCACGACCATGTCGAAGGTCTCATAAGGATGATGCAGCAGCATGTCCTTTTGACGGATGGCGGCGAACATGTCGCCGTCGTGGTCGCTGACCCGTTCCGGCACACGCGGCGTGAACTGGGGCCAGAGCAGGTCGGGCCGGGCATCCGTTACCAGTTCGCTCAGGTCGTCCACGCCGATCATGCCGTCGATCTCGATCACGTCGCGGTCCAGCACGCCCAGTTCTTCCATGACGACAGCTTTCAGCTTTTCCGGCGCACCGGCGGAGTGGGTCAGGCGCACCACCTCACCCCGGCGGCGGCGCTTCAGGGCCACTTCGAATTCGCGTACCAGGTCTTCCGCCTCTTCCTCCACCTCAAGATCGCTGTCCCGCAGAACGCGAAATTCGAAGTGGCTCTTTAGTTTGTAGCCAGGAAAGAGGTTGGGGATGTTGATCAGTAAAAGGTCTTCCAGCGGAAGGTAGCGCAGGCACCCGTCTGGGGCGGGCAGAGACACGAAGCGATCGATCTGTGCCGGGATCGGCAGAAGCGCTTGCAGCGGCCGCTTGTCCGCCGTCCGTTCCAGCTGCAGAGCCAAGGCATAGCCGGTGTTGGGGATGAAGGGAAAGGGATGGGCGGGATCGATGGCCAGGGGCGACAGAACGGCAAAGACCTGGGTCAGGAAGACATCCTTGAGGTAGTCAAGGTCCGCCTCCGTCAGGTCGGTGGCCCGTTCCAGCATGATATTCTCGCTGTCCATTTCAGCCATCAGTTCGACCAGCACACGCTGCTGGGTCGTCATCAGCGCACGCGCGTCTTCATTGATCAGGACCAGCTGTTCGGCGGGTGTCAGACCGTCTGCGGCAGGGGTCTGGTTGCCCGCCTGCGCCAGTTCCCGCAGACCCGCCACGCGTACGGTGTAGAATTCGTCAAGGTTGTCGGCCGAAATCGACAGAAACCGCAGCCGTTCCAGCAGGGGCACGCGCGGGTTTTCGGCCTCCTCCACAACGCGCCAGTTGAACCCCAGCCAGCTCAGTTCGCGGTTGAAGAACCGGCCCGGTCCTTCCAGGTCGAGCTCGGAGAGTTCCGTCGCCGGTTCGAACGGGGCCTTGAGAAAATCAGCTTCGGGCATAGGGGCTTATTGCTCTGAATTGTATCAGGTTTGTGGCAGGGACAGTATCACGTGGCATCCGGCCCCTTGTCCAGCACCTCAGCCGCGAGCGCGCGGGTGATGGGCCGTTTGCGGGCAAGACTGGCGGCATCCAGCCGGTTGATCAGATCGATCGCCGCGGCAAAGGAACGGTCCATCCGCCCCAGCAGGTAGGGAACAAGGTTAGGTTTGGGGGTCAGTTGCCGGTCTGCCAGTAGTTTGACAAGGAGGGCCTGAAGAAGGGTGTCATCCGGAGGCTCAAGCGCCACTGCGGTGGTCCCTTCCAGCCGACTTCTCAAATCCGGCAGGGCAATGTGCCAGCCCGCGACAGGCTCCGACCCGGTCATCAGCAGGGGCTGTCCTTCGGCCAGGGTCAGATTGTGCAGGTGAAAAAGCGCCCCTTCGCGGGCCGCATCGCCCGCGATATCGGGCAGGTCCTCAACCACCAGCGGAGCGGCGGCAAGGGTGGGGATCTCTGCTTCGACCAGATCGCGGGCGGCAATGATCCGCGCTCCAACCATGTCGGCCCAGACATGCGCCAGGTGGGTCTTGCCCGATCCCTCCGGCCCGGTCAGCACCAGTTTGCCCAGCGGCCAGCCCTGCCAGCCGTCGATCATGGCCAGCGCCATGCTGTTGGAGGGGGCCACGAAAAAGCTCTCTCGCCCCCTTACCGTGCGGCTGGGCAGGCTCAGGCCTAATTGTTCGGCCATGTCAGTCCCCGCTTCGGTCACTGGATTTCTTGCCGTGGGTACCGCGGTAAAGCAGGCTTTCCTGGTACTGCTCCACTGCAAAGCGCGCCAGCACGCCGAGTGCGGCGGCCACCGGTACGGCGACGAGCATGCCGACGAAGCCAAAAAGCGTACCGAACACCGACAGCGCCAGGATCAGCCAGACGGGATGCAAACCCACCGAATTGCCTACCAGCTTGGGGGTCAGGACATTGCCTTCAACCACCTGCCCGATGACAAAGATCCCCGCCACCATCCCGATGGAAACCCACTCTCCCCAGAACTGAAAGAGTGCGAGTCCGATCGCGAGAGCACCGCCCAGCAAAGCGCCAAGGTAGGGTATGAATGTCACAAGGCCCGCGATGAAGCCCACGACCAACCCGAATTGCAGACCCACAAGCATCAGCGCGATGGCGTAATAGGTGCCGAGCACCAGACAGACGGTGCCCATGCCGCGCACAAAAGAGGCAAGGGTCTGGTCGACGTCACGGGCCAGTTGCCGGATCGTCGGCGCATGGTCGCGGGGCAGCAGATCGTCGATGGCGGCGATCATGCGGTCCCAGTCCAGCAGCAGGTAGACGGCGACCACCGGCACGATCACGAAAAGCACAATGATGTTAATGATCGAGGCAAAGGAAGAGAGGGCCGCTTCCACCAGTTGCCCGCCCCGTTCCTGGATCGTGGCGCCGATGGAATTGAGGGACGTGCGCAGGGTGCTGTCGGAATCAAGCAGGGCGGGGAAACGCTCGATCAGGAAGTTTGAGAAATCGCGGGTAAGCTGCGGCGCCGTTTCAATGAGGCTGATGGTCTGGTTGACCAGCGTCGGGACCACCAGAAGGGCGATGAAGACAAAAATCAGGATGGCAAAGACGGTGATCAACCCCGTCGCCAAGGCCCTGCTCAGCCCCAGGCGTTCCAATCGGTCGGCCACGGGATCAAGGAAATAGGCGATAGCCCCGCCCAGCACGAAGGGCAGCAGGACGTCTCCCAGAAACCAGAAGATGACCAGGGTCACCGCTGCGGCGGCCCCCCAGTATTTCATCTGTTCCCGGATCGGCAGCGCCATCTGGTTTCTCCTTCGGCCTTGGAAACACATTGCCCAAGGCGCGCGGGGTTTCAAGGTGTAACGGCCCTTTTCTCCGTCACGGCAGATGCCTGATGGCGACCCGATCAAGATTGCATCAAAGTCCGCTGCCCATCCCTTTGAGCGATTGACCATAGGATGCGTCTCTGGCTTTCCTGCTGAACAGAGTTCAGGAGTACCCCTCATGCGCACCCCCTTCGACCCCGAACTGGAAGACCGACTCGTCCGCTATGCGGCCATCGACAGCCAGAGCGATGCCGATTCACCCAGCCAGCCCAGTACCGACGTCCAGCTTGATATGTCGCGGCTTCTGGTCACCGAGTTGGAGGAGATGGGCGCGCAGGATGTTTTCCTGACGGATTACGGCGCGGTGCTGGCCACTATTCCCGGCCGGGCAGAGGGGCCCACGATGGGCTGGTGCGCGCACGTCGATACAGCGCCGCAGTTCAGCGCCTCAGGTGTCAGGCCGGTGGTCCACCGCCACTACAACGGCGGTGATATCACCTTTGCCGACGCGCCGGATCTGCGCCTGTCACCCGAAATTTCGCCCTATCTGGCCGAAAAGGTGGGGGAGGACATCATCACGGCCTCTGGCACCACCTTGCTGGGCGGCGATGACAAGGCCGGGGTCGCCATCGCCATGACGGCGGCGCGGCATCTGCTGGAAAACCCCGACATCCCCCACGGGCCCATCCGTCTGGCCTTCACGCCAGATGAGGAGATCGGGCGCGGCGTGGACGAAAGGTTGCCGGGCGATCTGGGGGCGGACTTCGCCTATACCTTCGACGGCGGCAAGCCCGGTGAGATCGAGTTCGAGACTTTCTCCGCCGATGGGGCGCGGGTGCGGGTGGTGGGCGTCTCGGCCCACCCCGGCTTTGCCACGGGCAAGATGGTCAATGCCCTGCACCTGACCTCCAAGATCGTGATGATGTTGCCCCAGGCCACCATGACGCCGGACACGACCTCGGGCACCGAAGGCTTCATCCACGTGAGCGAGATCAAGGGCGGTTCATCGGAGGCGGAGATCGTCCTGATCCTGCGCGATTTCGAGATGGAGGGGCTGGAGGCCAAGGGCGCGCTCTTGCGGCAGATCTGCGAGGCTGTCGCCGCCGGTGAGCCGCGCGCGCGGATCGAGGTAGAGATCACGCCGCAGTACCGCAACATGCGCTACTGGCTGGAAAAGGACATGAGGCCGGTGGAGCTGGTCTACGAGGCGGTGAGAGACGTGGGATTGGAACCCACCTCCATCCCGATCCGGGGCGGGACGGACGGATCAAGGCTGACCGAGATGGGCGTGCCCTGTCCAAACGTCTTTACGGGGATGCAGGAAATCCACGGCCCGCTGGAATGGATATCGGTTCAGGATATGGCAAAGGCGACGCAGGTGGCGATCGCCTTGGCGCGGCGGGCCGTGACCTGACGGAGCGGCCATGCCCGCACGCGATTCAATTCTTGCTGATGAGGGGGCTGTCTGCCCCCTCAAACTCCCCCGAGAGTTTATCGGGCAAGATGATTGAAGAAGATAAGGGTAGGGGGCGGCGCGGTGCCGCCCCTTTCTTCTTTTGTCAGGCGGCAAAGCCCAGCTTTGAGACGTGAATCTCGAACGTCGGGTGCATCTCTGCCCCCACAACGCCCGGACGGTAGTGGCGGTAGATAGAGCGCCAGTAGGGCTGGATCACCACGCCTTCGTCCTGCATCAGCTTTTCGATCTTTGCCATTACATCGCGCCGCTGTTCGGCATCGGCGATGGAAAGCGCTTCGGTCAGAAGGGCATCGAACTCTTCATTGGCAAAGCCGCTCTCGTTCCAGGCCTCTCCCGACCGGTAGGCCAGGGCCAGCACCTGAACCCCGAGCGGGCGCTGGGCCCAGTCCGTGGTGGAGAAGGGATACCCTGCCCAGTCGTTCCAGAAGGTCGCCCCAGGCAGGATGGTGCGGCGCACGGGGATGCCCGCATCGCGCAACTGCGACGCAACTGCGTCGGAAGTGTTCTTGCGCCAGGTATCATCGATGGAGATGAGTTCGTGCTCGAAATCTGCCATGCCTGCCTCTTCCAGGAGGGCGAGGGCACCTGCCGGGTCAAAAACCGGTGCGCCCACGTCGGCATATTCGGGGTGGAGCGGCGAGACGTGGTGGTTTTCGCCCACGGTGCCGTTGTCGTTGAACCCAAGCTCAAGACAGACGGCATTGTCCACCGCCATGGCCAGTGCGCGGCGCACACGCACGTCCGCGTAGGGTTTCATGCCGTTGATCTCTGCCTGCTGGTTGGGGCGAATGACCACGGTGTTCGCTGTGACGGCCTCGGACTTCTCCCAGCCCACGTCGTCAAGCAGCAGGACATAATCCGCGAGGGATTCGTAGACCATGTCGACCTCGTCGGCCTCCACAGCCGAGAAGATCGCGGATTGCTCTGTGCCGTAATCGATATACTCGATCCGGTCGAGATAGGCACCTTCGCCCCACCAGGTGTGGTTTTCGTTGCGTACCATGGCCGCCTTGATACCGACCTCGAACTCCTCTGGAAGGTAGGGGCCGGTGCCGACGGGATTATCAAGCGGATCACCATTGAAGGATTGGTGCACAATGGCCGCCGGATAGTCGGAGAAGCCCGCGATCAGGGTTATGTCGGCGTTGTTGAGGACCAGTTTCACTGTCCGGTCGTCCACCACCTCAATGGCGCCATCACGGGCCTGACCAGTGGCCTCATCCACCAGCGAGGCCATGCGCGATGCCATGGAATTGCCTTCAACCGCCTTGTCGCACCAGCGGGAGATGTTGAAGGCGACGTCTTCTGCCGTGAAGGGATCGCCATTGTTCCAGGTTACGCCCTCGCGGACGGTGAGGGTGTATTCGGTCGCATCCTCGTTGATTTCCCAGCTTTCAAGCAGGGAGGGGGCGAAGGTGCCGTCGATCTGGTATTCGACCAGATACTCCAGCCAGCCGCGGGTGTAGTTGGACATCTGCGGCCAGTCATAGGTGCGCGGGTCTTTCAGCGCCTTGACCGTGGATTCTATGCGCAATGTGCCGCCCTGCTGGGCGTGTGCGGCGGCGTGGGCGGGCTGCTTGAGGCCGATCAGGCCGTAGGCGGCCCCGGCGGTCAGGCCAAGGGAGGTCGCACGGGTCAGGAATTCGCGCCGCGACAGGGTGCCAGCGGCCACCTCTCTGGCATAGCTTTTTGCGGCGGGGTGAAGTCTGTTGGAATAGGTCATGAAGGTTCTCGTCTGTGATAAAGCAAAGGGCGAGCGGGGCAGGCCGTGACAGAAACAACCCTGGAAGCCCTTAGCATGACAGCCGGAGATACAATTGCAAGGCGAGGGGCGCCAAGCCGATTGCGACAGCCGCCGAACTGCCCTATCAGGCCCAATAAGGTATCAATTTTGGAGCATCGCCATGCGTTTAAGCCGCTATTTTCTGCCTGTGCTCAAGGAAAACCCCGCTGAGGCGCAGATTGTCAGCCACCGTCTGATGCTGCGGGCAGGCATGATCAAGCAGGCCAGTGCGGGCATCTATTCCTGGCTCCCGCTGGGCTTCAAGGTGCTGCGCAAGATCGAGAATATCGTGCATGAGGAACAGGCGCGCGCGGGCCATATGGCGATGCTGATGCCGACAATCCAGTCGGCCGATCTGTGGCGTGAAAGCGGGCGCTACGATGCCTATGGCGAAGAAATGCTGCGCATCAAGGATCGGGGCGGGCGCGACATGCTCTTTACCCCGACCGCCGAAGAACTGATCACCGACATCTTCCGCGCCCATGTCAGCAGCTACAAGGACCTGCCGCTGACCATGTACCAGATCCAGTGGAAGTTCCGGGATGAGATCCGCCCGCGTTTCGGAGTGATGCGGGGCCGCGAGTTTCTGATGAAGGATGGCTATAATTTTGATTTGACGAAGGAAGACGCGCTTCATTCCTACCACCGTCATCTGGTCAGCTACCTGCGTACCTATGAACGCATGGGCCTGCAGGCCATCCCCATGCGGGCGGACTCAGGCCCCATCGGTGGCGAATATACGCACGAGTTCCTGGTCCTGGCCGAGACGGGGGAGTCCGAGGTGTTCTATGACAGCACCGTGACCGATCTGACCTTCGGCGACCGTGAGATTGATTACGACAGCCACCAGGAATGCGCGGCGATCATGGAGGAGTTCACCTCTCGCTACGCCCGCACGGATGAGACCCACGATGAGGCGCTGTTCAATGAGATCCCCGAAGAGCGTCGCCGGTCGGCCCGCGGGATCGAGGTGGGGCAGATCTTTTACTTCGGAACCCAGTATTCTGAGGCCTTGGGCGCCACCGTACAGGTGCCCGAGGGCAAGCCCGTGCCGGTGCACATGGGCAGCCATGGCATCGGTGTAAGCCGCCTGATGGGTGCTATCATCGAGGCAAACCACGACGACAAGGGCATTATCTGGCCTGAGGGCGTAACGCCCTACCACGCAGGCATCGTCAACTTAAAGCAGGGCGATGCAGAGGCGGACGCGGCCTGTGAGAAACTCTACAAGTCCCTGACTGCCCTTGGGCTTGAGCCGCTTTATGACGACCGGAATGAAAGGGCCGGTGGCAAGTTCGCCACCATGGACCTGATCGGTTTGCCCTGGCGGATTACCGTGGGGCCACGGGGCCTGAAGAACGGCGTCGTGGAACTGACCTCGCGCCGGACGGGCGAGAGTGAGGAGATGCCGCCCAATAAGGCGGTCGAGCGAATCCACCAGATCTACAGCGGCCATCACGCCACGGAACACGTTGAGATGATGGCGAAGCGCAGCTTCCACACCTACATCTGAACGTCATGGCCAAAACCGCGCCTTTCGCCCCTTTCGAGTGGATGATCGCCTGGCGCTATCTGCGTGCGCGGCGGGCGGAGGGTGGCGTGAGTGTGATGACCTGGATCAGCCTGATCGGCATTACTCTGGCGGTCTTCGCGCTGATTGCGACGCTTTCGGTCCGCTCCGGTTTTCGGGCGGAATTCGTCGATACCATTCTTGGCTCCAACGCTCATGTGACTGTTTATCAATTCGGTGAGGTTGCCCCCAACGGTCAGATCGACCGGACCATCGCGGATTACGATGCGCTCGCTGCCAGAGTGGCAGAGGTGCCTGGTGTCACCCGCGTCGCCCCCCTCGTTCGGCAGCAGGTCATGGCGAACCACCGCCAATCGAACGCGGGCGTCGAGGTCTTCGGCATCGCACCGGACAATCTCAGGACAATTCCAAGGGTTGCGAGGTCTGAGAACGCGTTGGGCGATATCGAACGCTTTGAAGAGGGGATCGCCCTTGGCATCGGTCTCGCGCGCACACTCGGTGTCGGCGTTGGCGACCTGGTCAAGCTCATCTCTCCGAGCGGGGTCAAGACGGCCTTCGGCACCAGTCCGCGGGTGAGTGCCTACGAGGTGGTCTATATCTTCGAGGCAGGACGTTGGGACATCGACCGGACCAGGGCCTACTTGCCGATTGCCGATGCTCAGATATTTTTTAATCGCGAAGGCGTCGCCGACGAACTTGAAGTGATGGTTGAAGAGCCGGAAGAGGTTGACCGCATGGCCAACGCAATCCTGCGCGCCGCGGGAGAAAATGCGCAGGTCTGGACCTGGCGCGATGCTTCCGGTGCCTTCCTCAGCGCGCTCGATATCGAGGACCGGGTGATGTTTGTCATCCTTTCCGTTCTTGTCCTCATCGCCGCGATGAACATCGTCTCGGGTCTGATCATGCTGGTCAAGAACAAGGGCCGCGACATTGGTATTCTGCGCACCATGGGACTGAGCGAGGGGTCGGTCCTTCGGATCTTTTTCATCTGCGGGGCCTTCACGGGTATCATCGGTACCGTGGCAGGTGTGATCCTTGGTTGTCTCTTCGCCATCTACGTGGATCAGATCTTTGGCTTCGTGAACTATCTGTCGGGCGGCACCGCCTGGGACGCCTCGATCAGAGGCATCTACTTCCTGCCCGCCAAGCTACAATTGGTCGATGTGTTTTCCGCCGTGGCCCTGTCGCTGGGCCTGTCCTTTGTCGTGACGATCTTCCCGGCCCGCCGTGCTGCGCGCATGAACCCGGTGGAGGCGCTGCGCTATGAGTGACGCCGCACTTGAGCTGACGGATATCACCAAGGCATACAACCCCGGGAAACCGAACGAAGTCAAAGTTTTAAGGGGGGTTGACCTGAGAATTGAGGGCGGTGAGATCGTGGCGCTTGTCGCCCCTTCGGGTGCGGGTAAATCGACGCTTCTGCATATCGCGGGTCTGCTCGATTTGCCTGACGCAGGTACCGTGCGGATCGGGGGCACGGACATGAGCGGCAAATCGGACCGTCGCCGGACGGCGACCCGGCGCGAGGAGGTGGGTTTCATTTACCAATTCCACCACCTGCTGCCTGAATTCAGTGCGCTGGAAAACATTGTACTGCCGCAACTCGCAAATGCGACGCCAAGGGCGGAAGCCGAGAGCCACGCCCGTGATCTGCTGGCCCGTGTCGGCATCGCCGCCCGTGCGGATCACCGTCCGGCGGCGCTTTCGGGGGGCGAACAGCAGCGTGTCGCCTTTTGCCGCGCCCTTGCAAACGCCCCGCGACTGTTGCTGGCCGACGAACCGACGGGCAACCTTGATCCAACCACCTCCGATCAGGTCTTTGGCACCCTGATGGAGCTTGTGCGCGCCACAGGTCTCTCTGCCCTCATCGCGACCCACAATCTGGCGCTGGCGGCGCGGATGGACCGGCAGTTGCGTCTCTCCGACGGCCGTCTCGAACCGGCCTGATCCGGGGCGGCACGATAGTCCTTGACGCAGACACTCGGCTTTGAGCAGACTGGACGCCGCCCCTGCGGGACGGGGCCAATAAAGGGCGTTGCAATGGTTCAGGTTTCACTCAAAGAGATCGAAGAGACAACACAGGCGGCCCTGCTGGCCCACGGAGCAGATGCCTTTCCCGCCGCCGAAGTTGCCCGCGCTGTGGCAGCAGCCGAATCCTTCGGTAACAAGATCTGCGGGCTTTATTACGTGGAAAGTTACTGCCAGCAATTACGCACGGGCCGGGTCAAGGGGGATGTCATCCCAGTTGTCAGCACCCCGCGCCCTTCGGCGATCCATGTCGATGCGGGGTTCGGCTTTGCCCAGCCGGCCTTTGCCTACGGCCTCGCTGTCGCACTTGATGCGGCGCGGCAGGCAGGAATTGCGTCCCTTGCAATCGGGCACGCGCATACCTGCACCTCACTTGGCTATTTCACCGAACAGATCGCGCGCGCCGGGCTCATCGGGATCGGCTTTACCAACGCCTCGCCCATCGTGGCCGCGCCGGGGGGCAAGACCCGCGTGATCGGCACCAATCCAATCGCCTTTTCAGTGCCTGACGGGCGGGGTGGCATGGCGATGCACTTCGATCAGTCCACCACCACCGTGGCCCTGGGCAAGATCACCATGGCCAAGGCCGCTGGAGAGAGCATTCCCGAAGGCTGGGCTGTGGACGCCGATGGCAATCCGACGACCGATCCGGCGGCGGCATTGGCGGGATCGCTCGTCTCGACGGGCGGTTACAAGGGCTGGGGATTTGGCCTGATGGCCGAGATCCTGGCGGCGGGCCTGACCGGCGGGATTCTGTCGAAGGACGTCAAGCCGCTCAAGGCACCCGAGGGGCCACCGCACGATCTGGGGCAGTACTACATCATCATCGACCCCTCCACAGCACCCGAATTTGACACGCGCCTTGCGGCCCTGTCAGCGGCCGCGACACAGGATGAAGGGGCCCGGATGCCGGGGCAGGGGCGCGCACCATCCGATCCGGTTGAAGTGTCAGAGGCGACCTGGGATCAGATCAAGGCCCTTGCCGAGGGTTAGACCTGCTGCGTCAGCCAGACACCCGCCGCCATGAGCCCGATGCCGGAGGCCCGCGCCAGCCCCAACGGGGAGACCTGCGCGCCGAATAGCCCGAAATGGTCGATCGCGGCGGCGGAAATCAGCTGCCCCAGCAGCACGAAGAAGATGGCATTGCCGACCCCAAAAT
>JABDKA010000214.1 GCA_013002405.1 Sulfitobacter sp.
TGACACAGAGGCTTCGGCTCTGGTTGTGGCAGCGGCATGCAGCTATCGGCGAAACGCCGGAGGTCTCCCGCTCAAACCATCATCTCCTTGGTCGCCGTCAGCCGCACATCGGGGTAGTCCCGCTCGATCCGGTCGATGTCCCACTGAAGGCGCGTGAGGTAAACGATATCGCCGTCGTGGTCGTGGGCGATGTGCTGTTTGTTGGCCTCCACAAACCTGTCGAGGGCGGCCTTCTCCCCCGAGGCCCAGCGGGCGGAGGTGAATTGCGAGGCTTCAAAACGGACGGGCAGGCCATATTCAAGCTCGATCCGGCTGGCCAGTACCTCGAACTGCAGCTGCCCCACAACGCCCACGATAAAGCCCGATCCGATGTTCGGCTTGAAGACCTTGGCGGCCCCTTCCTCGGCGAATTGCATCAGCGCCTTTTCCAGGTGCTTGGATTTCATCGGATCGCCCGCGCGGACGCCCTGCAGCAGTTCCGGTGCGAAAGAGGGGATGCCGGTGACACGCAGGGCCTCCCCTTCGGTCAGGGTATCCCCGATGCGCAGTTGCCCGTGGTTCGGGATGCCGATGATGTCGCCGGCCCAGGCCTCCTCGGCCAGTTCGCGGTCCGCCGCAAGGAACAGAACAGGGTTGGAAATCGCCATCGGCTTTTTCGACCGCACATGGGTCAGCTTCATACCCCGCTCGAAATGGCCGCTTGCGAGGCGCACAAAGGCGACCCGGTCCCGGTGCTTGGGGTCCATGTTGGCCTGCACCTTGAAGACGAATCCGGCGACCTTCTCCTCTTCCGGCAGGATCTGGCGCGGCTCGGCGGACTGGATCTGCGGCTCGGGTCCGAAGGTGGCGATGCCCTCCATCAGTTCCTTCACCCCGAAGGAGTTGATGGCGGAGCCGAACCAGATCGGCGTGAGCGAGCCTTCGGCCATCAGCGTCGGATCCAGCGGCGGCATCAGCTCGCGCACCATCTCCAGGTCTTCCTGCAGTTTCTCCAGCAATTCTGTGGGCACGTGTTCTGCCAGCTTGGGATCATCCAACCCATTGATTTCAATTGATTCCGCCACCCGGTTGCGGTCCGCCCGATCCATCAGCTCCAGCCGGTCGCGCAGGATATCGTAACACCCTATGAAATCGCGCCCCACGCCGATGGGCCAGCTGGCCGGGGTTACGTCAATCGCGAGGTTTTCCTGAATCTCGTCAATGATTTCAAAGACATCCCGGCTTTCCCGGTCCATCTTGTTACAGAAGGTCAGGATCGGCAGATCCCGCATCCGGCAGACCTCAAAGAGCTTCTGCGTCTGGCTTTCCACCCCTTTGGCCCCGTCGATCACCATGACGGCCGCATCAACGGCAGTAAGCGTCCGATAGGTATCTTCGGAAAAGTCGGAGTGGCCCGGCGTATCCACCAGATTGAACCGAAAATTCCTGCCCTTGCTAGCAAAGTCGAAGGACATGGCCGAGGCCGAGACGGAGATGCCCCGGTCCTTCTCCATCGCCATGAAATCCGACCGCGTGCGCCGCGCCTCACCCTTGGCGCGGACCTGTCCGGCCATCTGGATGGCCCCGCCAAACAGCAGGAACTTCTCCGTCAGCGTGGTCTTGCCTGCGTCCGGATGAGAGATGATCGCAAAGGTGCGGCGCCGGGCAATTTCCGGCGGCAGGTCCTGGCGATTGGTTTGGCTGTCCAGCATGGTTGGGGGCGGTCCTGATGCGCTAACTCGTCGGTCTGATCGGCAGGCGGGCGCTTTGATACGGCCCGCCTACGGTTCGCGTAGACATACGCATCATCTGCGCGGTGGCAAGGGTCTGCCCCCGAAACCACCTCCCCTCAACCAGCTTCAGTTCTCCACTTCGAAGGTCAGACCCGCGTACTTTTCCAACCGGTCGATGATCGCCTGACCAAAGACCGGGGCAGGGGTCAGCACGCCCGCTGGTGCATCCTTGGCCTCATCCAGCAGGCAAATGGCCGCCTCCGTCAGCATCTTGCTGGTGGATCCATAGCCCGGATCGCGGTCGCCCTTGACGCCCACGATCAGGCGCTGGCCCTCTTCGGAGGTCCCGGTGAACATCAGGTCGTAGTTACCGGTCTCCCGCTCTTCCTTCGATGGCCCGTCACCCGGCTTCACGCCGCTGTCGGCCATCGGATCGGCCGACGCGATGCCCTGCGCGATGGCCTGACCCTTCTCACCCTTGCCGGTGAACATCATCTCCTCGTAGGTGAAATCCTCACCGTAAGGATGGCCCATCAGCAGGTTGGAACGGTGGATATTCTTGGTGTTGATCGTCGCCATGACGAAGGGCGCAACCCAGATGCCGAAGTCAGGGTCCTCATAGGGCTTGTTGCCGTAGGGTTGCTTGGGTCCCTCGAACCCGGGCGTCAGCGCGAAGGAGGAGACCAGCCGCTTCATCACCTCGGGATTTCCCATGGCCAATTTCATGGTCTCCTTGCCCGAGGCGGCGGTGCCGCCCGAGAAGGTGCCCTTCATGCCCCGCACACGGCCTTTCACATCCTTGAGCGGAGCGCCGAACCGTTTCTTGGCCTCCTCCTGAAGAAAGTAGACGCCCATATCGAAGGGAATACTGTCAAACCCGCAGGAATGAACGATCCGCGCGCCGCTTTCCTTGGCGGTCGCGTCATACTTCTCGATCATCTCCCACATGAAGGGCGGCTCACCACACAGATCGACATAGTCCGTACCCGCCTTCGCACAGGCCGCCACAAGCGGTTCGCCGTAGAGCAAATAGGGCCCGACCGTGGTGATCACGCAGCGGGTCCGTCCCACCATGGCTTCGAGCGAGGCGGGATCGGAGGCGTCGGCCTCTACCAGGGGGGTATCGGCGGGCAGGCCCATCTCATCGCGAACGGCGGCAAGCTTCTTGGCGCTCCGGCCTGCCATGGCCCAGGGCCTGTCGGGGTGGGTCCGGTGCATGTACTCGGCAACCAGGCGCCCCGTGAAGCCCGTTGCGCCGTAAACAATAATGTCGAACTCAGCCATGAAATCTTTCCCCTTGCAGCCATTTTGGTCCTGTCCGGACTATGTGGGGAAAAGCCGGGGAAAAGCGACCCCCGAAGAGGGATCACGCTGCGTCGGTGGCTGTCGGGAAGGGCTCAGCGGGTGGACGCCTTGCGCAGCAATTCCGCCGCATCGGGCCGGTCCAGCAAGGCCTTGTTCACATCAAGGCCCGCGTGCGGCAGATCGGAATGGCCGGGGATCACCTCTCCCATGGAAGCTGCCAGGTCATCGGGCAGAACGGACTTTGTGCGGGTGTCGATCAGCATGGTTTCCGCCGCAATGCCTTCGGCATAGATGATCTGGTGGCTGTCGAACAGCAGCTGGAAATAGTCCACAAATCCGCCCTGCTGCACCGTTACCGTGTAGCCATTCACCAGATGCCGCGCCTTGACCAGCAGCTCGGACCGGCCCGCCCCCACCTCATCCCGGCGCTGGTAGATAAAAAGCCGGTGATCGGGGCTGACGATCAGGTCGTGTGCGTTGTTCAGCGTGCCCGCCTGGATCTTGATCGGGGCAAACTCTCCCACGGCACGAACTGTGGTTTCACCGATCCAGCGGATCTCCTGCACGCCGTCGTCCCGGGTCAGGATCCGGTTGCCCACCTTCAGATCCTCGATCCGGCGCTGTTCGCCGGAGGCCAGCGTGATGTGCGTGCCCCGCGTGAAAGAGACGCAGGCGACCTGGGCAAACTTCTGCCGGGCAGTTTCGGTATCGATGCCCACCAGACGATATTCGGTCCGTGGATGCATGGCGATCAGGGGCAGGACGTAGATCTGCTGCGCCGTCCCTTCCGCGTCCACTTCCACCAGCAACAGCACCTCCTGGGTGACGCCGTCGGGCGACATGAACGTCAGGGCCGAATCAAGGTGCAGCGTGGCGCCCGGGGTTCCCAGATCGCTGTCTTCGGCGATTTCGAAGGTGGTCGAGGTGCTTGGCAAAACCGACAGACGCCCTGTGCCCGCCTCGAAATGCAGTTCGAAAACATCGTCCAGCATCAGCTTCGATGCAAAGAGCAGGTTGTCGCCCTGGTTCGCCCCGTCCCTGCAGGAAAAGGCCTCGGCCCGGAAGACGGGCAGGCTCTGCGCGGGCAAGGTGCGGGAAAGGCTCATCTTGGTCTCCCGGGTCTGCGGTGACATACACCCCGGCGGATAGGCCAGGAATGTGGCCCCGGTGGGTCAGGCGGGGGGTGTTTTGCTGGCATCGGACGCGGCCCGTGCTAGGACTGGGGCAAAAGCAAAGGGAATCGGATTATGGATCTTGGGATCAAAGGGAAGAGGGCGCTTGTCTGTGCCTCGTCAAAGGGCCTGGGCCTGGGCTGTGCAGAGGCGCTGGCAGAGGCAGGCGTGGCTCTTGTAATGAACGCCCGCGGGGCCGAGGCGCTGGAAGAGGCGGCGGCCCGTCTGCGAGAGACCTACGGCGTTGAGGTGACAACCGTCGCCGCCGATGTCTCGACCGCCGAAGGTCAGGCCGCCGTGATCGCGGCGGCGGGCGAAATCGACATCCTTGTCAACAACGCGGGCGGCCCGCCCCCCGGCATGTGGCACGACTGGGACCGTGACGATTTCATCGCAGCACTGGACGCCAACATGCTCGCCCCCATCGCTCTCATCAAAGCCTTCGTGCCCAAGATGATGGAGCGGGGATGGGGCAGGGTGGTCAACATCACCTCCCAATCGGTGCGCGCGCCCATTGCCGTTCTGGGGCTTTCGAACTCCGCCCGGACGGGCCTCACCGGCTATGTCGCGGGCACTTCGCGCCAGGTGGCGGGCAAGGGGGTGACGATCAACAACCTCCTGCCGGGCATCCACGCCACGGACCGGGCGGATTCGCTTGACAGCGCCGTGGTCAAGGCGCGCGGCATTACGCTGGAGGAGGCTCGGGAGGAGCGGCAAAAGGGCATTCCCGCGGGCCGCTACGGCACGCGAGAGGAATTTGGCGCCGCCTGCGCCTTCCTGTGCTCCCAGCATGCGGGCTTCATCGTGGGCCAGAACCTGCTGCTCGACGGTGGCGCCACCAACATCACCATGTGATGGCTGAGCGGTTTTCGCTCAAGGATCACCTCTTTAACGAGGAGACCATCGGGCAGCTCGCGGCGGAATATGCCGCCGCGCTGCCCAACTTTGACGCAGACGCGTTTCATTCGGAGGTCCTGGCGGGCCTCCCGGAACGGCAGCTGCTTGAGCGGCTCGACTGGATCGCAGACTGCCTGGAGCCCCGGCTGTCGTCCCAGTTCCCTGCGATGGCAGCCCAGCTTGAGGCGGCCATGCCCGCGCCGCTTGACCCAACCCTCAAGGATGACGATTTCGGCCAGTTCATCCATGCGGTACCCGGCATCCTTGCCGTGCGGCACGGGCTGGAATTGCATCGCGACAGGGCACTCGATCTGCTTCATGCAGCGACGCAGCGCTTCTCGATGGAGCTCTACATCCGCCCTTTCCTCAACCGCTGGCCAGAAGAGACCCTGAAGCGGCTGACGCTCTGGACGGAGGACGAAAACTACCACGTCCGCCGACTTGTCAGCGAAGGCACCCGGCACAGGCTGCCCTGGGCCAAGGCCATCCACCTCACGCCCGGTCAGACGCTCCCCCTGCTGGACCGGTTGCACGCCGATGGCACCCGCTATGTCACAAGATCTGTCGCCAACCACCTGAACGACATCACGAAAATCGATCCCGCCCGGGTGATCCGTCACCTCGCCGATTGGCGCAGGCAAGGGCGGCAGACGCAAACCGAACTGGACTGGATGACCCGCCACGCCCTGCGCACCCTGATCAAATCGGGGCACGCGGAGACCATGGAATTTCTCGGCTACCGTCGCGATGTTCCTGTGCGGGCTGCCTTGACCCTCGGTGCGGCACAGGCACGCATTGGCGACCAGCTGCGCGTGGATGCAATTCTGGAGGCGGACGAGGACCTGTCTGTCATCGTCGACTATCGGGTGATCTTCGCCCGTCCCGGCGGCAAACGGGCAGAAAAAGTCTTCAAGCTTAAGGTGGGGAAGATGACCGCCGGAAAGCCCCTCAAAGTCGGCAAGAACCACCGCTTCAAAGGGGACGCGACCACCTTCACACTGCATCCCGGGGTGCATCAGGTGGTGCTTCAGGTCAACGGTCAGGACGTCGCGCGGGCCGAGGTGATGCTGAAGGCCTGAGCGCGGTGGCGGCCCAGGATCGGCTCTGGGCTGCGTCCTCGCAGACTGCCGCCGCAGTCCAGGACCTGGTCCGGGCCCTTCCGCTCCGATCAACCCGTCAGACCCTGCACAACCCCCACCTCCACAGCGCTTGCGGGCCGACGGTGGGCCTGATAGCAGGTTTCCCGAGTAATTTAATCGGATACCCATGACCCCCGTCCCCCCTCGCTTGGAAATCAAGGACCTGCGCCGCGCCTACGGGGGGCGCACGGTGGTTGATGGTGTTTCGCTCAGCATCATGCCGGGGCAGGTGACCTGCCTCTTGGGTCCCTCGGGCTGCGGCAAATCCACGACCCTGCGGATGATCGCGGGGGTCGAGATGCAGGACAGCGGTACGATCCACGTGGATGGCAAGCTGATCTGCGACACCATCTTTCGCATCCCCCCCGAGCGGCGCGAAATTGGCCTGATGTTTCAGGACTTTGCGCTCTTTCCGCACCTCTCGGTGGCGGACAACGTGGGCTTTGGCCTCAAAAAGGGGCGCAAGGCCGAGCGGCGCGCGCGGATCGAGGAACTGCTCGACCGGGTGGATCTCAAACGCTTCATCGACGGCTATCCGCACCAACTCTCAGGCGGCGAGCAGCAGCGCGTGGCGCTTGCCCGCGCGCTCGCGCCCCGTCCCCGCATCATGCTGATGGACGAACCCTTCTCGGGCCTCGACAACCGCCTGCGCGACGGCATCCGGGACGAGACGCTGAGCATCCTCAAGGAAGAGGACACCGCCGTCCTGCTGGTCACCCATGAGCCGGACGAGGCCATGCGTATGGCCGACGAAATTGCCCTGATGCGCGATGGCAAGATCGTGATGCAGGGGGCCCCTTACAACGTCTACACCCGCCCCGTGGACCGCGCCGCCGTGGCCTTTTTCTCTGATGCCAACGTGATCCGGGCGCAGGTCTCGGGCGCGCTGGCCCAGACACCCTTCGGCCGGTTCCTGGCCCCCGGCGTGCCCGATGGCACATGGGTCGATATCGTCTTTCGCCCCCAGCACGTCCGCATCGATTTCGACCGCGCAGGCAAGGGCCCTTTGCCAACCGCCATTGACGGCACACCGGCCCGCGCGGTGGTGGAACGGGCGCGCTTCATGGGCAGCGAAAGCCTTGTGGAATTCGTGATGGACCACGATGGATCACGGCTGAAGGCCACGGTTCCCAACGTCTTCATGCCGCAACCGGGGGCGGTCATGTGGCTCACCATCCCACGGGACCGGTGTTTTGTATTTCCGGTGAAGGAGGGGGATCATGGCTGATCCATTGCTCATTGAATTCGGCATGGGCACTTCGCTCAGACGGGGCGACTACACCCAGGCCGCCGAGCGTGCGGTGCGCGACGCGCTCTGGCATAATTCAATCAACCTGGCAGAGCTTTTCGGGTTTGATAAGAAGGATATGCAGATCACCCTTCATGTGGCTGTTCAGAAGCCGGACCGCGTGGATGTAGAGGTGCTGCGCGCCGTTTTTCCCTACGGCAATGTGCGCGTGAAGGTGGCCAAAGGTGGCCTCGACGTGCCGCGCCCCGATGGCGACGGGCTGCCCACGGTGATGGCCAACGTCGCCCTGTCGGTGGGGTTTGAGATGGAGCGGGCCGATGTCTGATCACCGTCTGATCATCGAAATGGGCATGGGCAACGACCTGCACGGGACGGACTATACAAAGGCCTGCGCCCGCGCGATCGAGGATGCGTTGCGCCACTCTTCCCTCCCGCTCTTTGCTGTGACCGGGATGGGTCACGACAAGATGCGCGTGCAGGTGACCGTGGCGGTGCAGGAGCCGGATAAGGTGGATACCGATGCTCTTATCGCGCGCCTGCCGCGTGGACGGGCAGAGGTGCGCGCGGTCTTTGGCGGCATGAATGTGCCCGCAGGTGCGGAGACCATCGTGGTGGCCCAGGCGGCGGTGGAGGCATTTCTGCCACGGCAAGAAGGGTGGCGGCTCACGTGCTAGGCTGTCGAAAGGTGGGGGCCCCGGATCAGGTCCGGGGTTGTGTCATTCCTCAGAAGGCACCGCAGTCCGGGCCTCCGCGCCGGGACCTCAACCGTGTAACGCAAAAAGCCTCATCCCGCCGGATCATAATCCGCCAACCCCTTACCCGGCTCATCCACGAAAAGCTCCGGTAGTGCCTCCGCGCTCTCGATCAGATCCAGCCGAAAGGCCCGGAAGCCCTCCCGCAGTTCGCACCAGGCGGTCAGCGTCCAGACCCGCCCCCAATATTCCATGTGCAGGGGCCTGATCACCCGCGTCGTCAGGGCGGCTTCGCGGGACCTGTAGGTCAGCCGCACCTTCTGCCGCGCTTTTATGGCGGCGCGCAAAAGCGGCATGTGGGTCAGGTTCCGTGTGGGATCGGCGAAGGGATAGACCGCAAATTTCCAGGCCTCGGCCTCCGCAATCGTTCGGGCGGGCAGGACCGCGTCGATCTTGCCCGCCAGCGTTTCTGCCGCCCCTTTCAGCGCCTCATCGGCGGCCTGCCCGACAATGGCGAGTCCGAGGTTCAGCGCCTCCAGTTCCGAGGCCGTCAGGGTCAGGGGAGGCAGACTGATGGCTTCGGTGATCATGTAGCCGACCCCGCGCTCCCCCTCTACCGGCACGCCTGAGGCCATGAGCGTTTCCATGTCGCGGTAGATGGTCCGCGTGGAGACCTCCAGCCGCGCGGCCATGTCCTGTGCGCGGTGCAATTTACCGTCTCGCAGGATCTGGATGATGTCGAAAAGGCGGTCGGTGCGGCGCATCCTATTCCTGTCGGTACTGCACGGCGGCGTGGCGCATCGACACCCCTTCGGGCGCGATCATCGCCATCATCGGGGCGGCGGCGGGGTCCTGCATCAGGGTGGCTGCAGTCTCTTTCGCCTCCTTCATGGACCGCCAGGTGATATGGTCGGTCCAGATGCCTTCCGCGTCGCAGGACAACCTCCGGGACAGAACCTGACCGGAGGTCCGCAACATCGGCTCAAGGGTGCGGGCAGCCGCAGGCGTGCCCTCGGTCAGGCGAAAGGTGACTATTTCGGCAACGGTGTCGGTATCATTTGGCATGGGGTTCTCCTTTTCTGCGTGAACAGGACCCGAATACGCCTGGCCAACTGACATAAGCCTGTCAGTTGGGTGCGGCAAGCCTGAAATATTCGCACTTTCCGGCGCGTCAGAGGTGCGCCTGCGCGGCTTTGACCTTTGCCATTCGCCACCTGACCCATAAGAAGAGGGCCGACATGACGCGCCCCAGACGGGCGCAAAGCTATTGGGAGACTATCATGGGTATCGGAAATATCGGACTGCCGGGCCTTTTGCTGATCGCGGTTGTGGTTTTGGTGCTGTTTGGCCGGGGCAAGATCTCGAGCCTGATGGGTGAGGTCGGCAAGGGCATCACCAGCTTCAAGAAGGGCATCAAGGAAGGTGAGGACGATACCGTCGCCATCGAAGATGTAGATGGTGCGGACCTGCCCAAGCACACCGACGCTGGCACGCACCCCAAGACCGACAAGGCGACAGACAAGGGCGCGAGCTAAGCCGCCATGTTTGATCTGGGTTGGGCAGAGCTGTTGGTCATCGGGATCGTGGCGCTTATCGTCGTGGGCCCCAAGGACCTGCCCGTGCTGTTCCGGCGCGTGGGCCAGTTCGTGGGCAAGGCCAAGGGCATGGCGCGCGAGTTTTCCTCTGCCATGAACGATGCCGCCGATCAGAGTGGCATGAGAGAGGTCTCCTCCAGCATCAACAAGTCGCTCAAGGCGGCCACCAACCCGGTGGGGACGGCGATGGACGAGGTTAAATCCGCGACCTCCTCCCTTACGGACATCGACCCGGAAAGCGAAACCGGGAAATTGGCCGCGGAACGCGCTGAAAACGCCAAGAAAATCAAGGCCTCAACCGCCCGCGCCGCGGCAGAGCGCAAGCAGCGCGAAGCGGCAGAGGCGATGGCCAAGGCAGAGGAGCTGGAGGCGCAGATGGAAGCGCCCAAGGCCGCTGAAAAAGAGTAACAGATGAGTGCCAAGGACGACATTGAGGATATCGAAGGCAGCGCCGCGCCGCTGATCGAACATCTCGCCGAACTGCGGACGCGTCTCATCCGCTCTGTCCTGGCGCTGCTGGTCACGATCTCTTTCTTCTTCATCCCCATCAAAGGGGATTTCATCGCTGAACATGTGATGAATTTCCTGCTCAACCCCGTTGTCGACACGCTCCGTAACCTCGGGGACGAAAATCCGGCGCTGCAGTTCACCAGCCCGCAGGAATACCTCTTCACGCTTTTCCGCGTCTCTATGGTGGGGGGCTTTGCACTGGCCTTCCCGATCATCGGCTACCAGCTCTGGCGCTTCGTCGCACCGGGGCTTTACCGGAATGAGAAGAACGCCTTTCTGCCATTCCTCATCGCCTCCCCGGTGATGTTCCTACTGGGGGCCAGCTTTGCGCAGTTTGTGGTCACGCCCCTGGCCATGACCTTCCTTCTGGGCTTTGCCGATGCCTCGTCGATGGTGACAAACCTGCTCAGCACCGCCACCGGCGGCACGGTTGAGGCGGTGGCAGAGACAAGCGGGCCGACAATCACCTTCTTCGGCAAGGTGAACGAAAGCCTCGATATATCGCTGAAATTTATCATGGCCTTCGGGCTTTGCTTCCAACTGCCCGTGCTTCTGACCCTCATGGGGAAGGCGGGGCTGGTCAGTGCTGAAGGCCTCGGCAACGTGCGCAAGTACGCCATGGTGGGCATCCTTGTGCTGGCGGCCCTCGTGACACCCCCGGATGTCATCACGCAGCTCATTCTCTTCGTTGTGGTCTACGGCCTCTACGAGATCTCGATCCAGCTGGTGAAAAGGGTGGAGCGGAAGCGCGAGGATCAACTTAGGGCCGATGGTTACTATGACGATGAGGATGACCCGCTCATGGCTGAGTTCGACGAAGACGATGCGAGCGATCTGAAGTGATCGACGACCCCATGGACCGGATCGCGGCGGCGCTGGAGCGGATGGCTCCGGCACCTCTCTCGGCTCCCGATTTCGGTGAAGCGGCGGCCTTTGTCTGGCACACTGACCCAGAGCGGCTGGAACCCGTGGCAGAGGTCTCCCGCGTCGATCTGAACCTGCTTGTCGGCGTGGACCGGTCCCGCGATACACTCCTCGCCAATACCCGCCAATTCGCTGCCGGGCTGCCTGCGAACAACGCCCTTCTCTGGGGTGCGCGGGGGATGGGAAAATCAAGCCTGGTCAAGGCTGTGCACGCAGATGTTCAGGCATCGCACGAAGCTCTGAAGATCGTCGAATTGCAGCGCGAGGATCTGCCCTCGGTGGGCCGTCTGTTGAACCTGCTGCGGGGGGCGGAAGAGCGGTTCATCCTCTTCTGTGATGACCTCAGTTTCGGCCACGATGACGCCCATTACAAATCCCTCAAGGCTGTCCTGGACGGCGGGATCGAAGGGCGGCCCGACAATGTCGTGCTCTACGCCACCTCAAACCGGCGTCATCTCATGCCCCGCGACATGATCGAAAACGAACGTGGATCGGCCATCAACCCGGCGGAGGCGGTTGAGGAAAAGGTCTCCCTCTCTGACCGCTTCGGGCTCTGGCTGGGCTTCCACGCCTGCGATCAGGATCAGTATCTGGCCATGATCCGGGGCTATTGCGATGCCTACGGGGTTGCGATCGACGATGAGACGCTCCGCGCCGAAGCGATCGAGTGGCAGGCAACGCGCGGATCCCGGTCGGGCCGGGTGGCCTGGCAGTACTTCACCGATCTGGCGGGGCGCAGAGGCGCGGTCCTCTGAGGAAATCGTGGCCCCGGACCTGATCCGGGGGCCTCAGAGCCCTACCGCTATTCGATATAGGGCGCTGGATCGACGCTGTCGAAGCCCTTGCGGACCTCGAAATGCACATAGGCGTCGTTGCCGTCGCGCAATTTGGCGATGGGCTCTCCGCGCTTGACGCTGTCACCCTTCTTGACGCTCACCTCTGTCACGTTGGCATAGACCGTCAGCAGGTTCTCCTCGTGCCGCACAACAACGATCGGCACGCCCTCGGCGCTCTTGGTGATGGCGGCGACGGTGCCCTTGTCAGCGGCCTTCACCGGCGTGCCGGGCGCTGCCTTGATGTTCAGACCCTCGTTCTTGCCCTTGATGTAGCCGCGGATGATGGTGCCCCTGACCGGCACCTCCATGCGAGATGAGGCGGAGGCCTGTCCCACGTCCGCCACCGGCTTGGGCGGGGTGGCAGCAACCGTTGCTGCAGCGCCCGCAGCGGCCGCAACCGGTGCTGCCGCCTTCTTGGGCGGTTCATCCTGGGGCAGAGGCTTGGTGGCCGACGGGGGTGTCGGTGTCGGGCTGCCCGTGCCCGGCAGAGTGATGGCCGAGGGCAGGGGTTCATTCGTCCGTCTCGGGGGTGCCTGTTTGGGCACCGGGATCAGAAGGAACTGGCCTTCACGGATCGCAAAGTCCGGACCCAGTCCGTTCCATTCGGCCAGTGCCTTCACCGGCACATTGTAAAGCCGTGAGATGGTATAGGCCGTCTCGCCCCGGGCCACCCTGTGCCGGATCGGCTCCTTGCCGGTCTGCGCGGGCGCTGCCGGGGCCGGGGGCAGGGCGGCGGTCTGCACGCCGGGGGTGGCGGGGGCCCGGTCAATGGCACCGCTGGCCAGCGCGCCAATGTCGGGTCGAATCGGGCCCGTGGACGCCGCACCCGTCGCGGGCGAAGGTTCGGCCACGCGGCTGGGCAGGGCAACGATCTCACCCTTGCGCAGTTCGATATCGGGCTCGATCCCGTTGTACCGGGCCAGTGTCGCCGCATCGAGGCCGACACGTTCGGCAACATCGATCAGCGTATCGCCACGCTCGGCCACCGCTACCTGGTAATTGGGATAGGAGATCACGCCCCGGTCATCGGGCCGCGGCCGGTTCGCCAGTGGACCGGTCGCCGCTTCAGCGGTGCTGAAGCCCCCGCCAAGTCCGCGCAGGTCGAAATCAAGGGGCTGATCACCGCATGCCGCAAGCACAAGGGCAGAGCTGCCCGCCAGCAGGGTAAGCCGCGTCCTGCGGCACAAGATTGTCTGGATCATCTGCATGTCCTCACCGTGGTCCCCCTTATCTTCGGGGTTTCGCCGATGCATACAGCATTATGTGTCTTTGCCCAAGCCTTCCAGTAACGGGACAAAGCGGACCGCGCGCAACTCATCGTATTCCAGCCCATCGGCGGTTTTTCGCACACGAATCAGGTGCTGCACCGCGTCCGACTGGCCCACGGGCAGGACCATGATGCCCCCCTCCTTGAGCTGTGCCAGCAGGGGACCGGGGGTATCTTCGGCGGCAGCCGTCACGATAATGCGGTCGAAAGGGGCCTGTTCCTCAAGGCCAAAGCTGCCGTCACCGCAGATCGCGGTGATGTTGACCAGTCCCAGTTCGTCGAATATCGCACGCGCCTCGCGCACCAGGCGGCGGTGGCGGTCGATGGTATAGACCCGGCGCGCCAGTTTGCTCAGGATCGCGGCCTGGTAACCCGATCCGGTCCCGATCTCCAGCACCTTGTCGCGCGGACTGACCTCAAGCGCCTGGGTCATCAGCCCCACGACCGATGGCTGGCTGATGGTCTGCCCGCAGGCGATAGGCAGGGGCATGTCCTCGTAAGCGCGACCGGCGAAAAGGCCCCTGACAAAGGGCCCCCGGTCCACGCTCTCCATCGCCGACAGGACCCGCGCGTCCGTTACCCCCTTGGAGCGCAGCGCGTAGAGGAACTGCATCTTGCGTTCCGCTTCGGTCATGTCTTCTTCGGTCATGTATCGATGCCGGTCAGGTGCTCCATCATGTCGTGGGCGGTCAGATCCGCGCGCATCGGCGTGACCGAGACGTAGCCCTCAAGGTTCACAGCCGCGTCCGATCCGGGCGAGGCCGGGACCTGCTGATCGCCGCCTCTGATCCAGGCGAACCTGCGGCCCGAAGGGGACAGGTGTGGTTCCGTCCCGAAGACCACGCCGGGGCGGCGGCCTTGCTTGGCCAGCCGGACACCCTTGACCCCGGTCGCGGGGACGGGCGGGAAATTGACATTGTAGAAAAGCGGATAGTCCACGCTTTCCGACGGTGAGCTGTCCAGGATCCGGCGGATCACGTCGCCCGCATGGTGGGCCGAGGCCTCGAAAGGGTTGACCAGGTCGCGGTTCGCGGGCCCGTAGTACTGCGACAGGGCGATGGCCGGAAAGCCCTGCAGGGCCGCCTCCATCGCGCCCCCGATGGTGCCGGAATAAAGCGTGTTTTCGGCCGAATTGTTGCCTCGGTTGACGCCCGACAGAACCAGATCAGGGGGGCTGTCCTTCATGGCCTCGTGCACGGCGATCAGAACGCAGTCGGCGGGCGACCCTTCCGCGGCAAAGCGGCGTTCGCCGATCTCGCTCATCATGGTGGGGTGGACGTAGTTGATGCAGTGGGCCACACCCGACTGCTCAAAGGCCGGTGCCACGGTCCAGACCTCCCCGTCGGGACCGGCAAGGTCCGTTGCAATGCGGTGCAGCACCTCCAGACCGGGGGCGGCGATACCGTCGTCGTTTGTAATGAGAATGCGCATGTCAAAGGCCTCTTTGCGCCTTGATAGGCGAGGGGGGCAAAGGCGGCAAGAACTGCCGCGCCCGAAGCCCGGCGCGCACCGCCTAGAGTTGCGCGATTATCGCATCAGCTTGGGATTTCGCGTCGCTCAGCGCGCTGCGGTCCTCCCCGGGGAAGAACCGCGCCCGGGTGGCGGTGGGCATGGGATCGGGGGTAAAGATGCTGACCTTCGGCCCGATGTTGGCCCGCTCCGCCTGCCAGGATCGGGCAAGGGCGATCTGCGCGGCCTTGGTCGCCCCGTAGCTGCCAAAGAACTTCTGCCCCGCGCGCGGATCGTCAAAAAAGACCGCCTGCCCGGATTGACCCAGCAGGGGGGCGACGTAGGTGATAAGCGTCGCGGTCGCCGTAACGTTGCCTGCAACGGACTTGCTCAGGTCCTTGGCATCGATGTGGTCTGCGGGGGCAAGGGGGGCGGCGTGGATCGCCGTATGAAGCCACAGATCAAGACTTCCCCAGCGGTCGTGGATACTGCGGCAGAGCACCTGCATCGCGTCGGCCTTGGTGATGTCCATGGGGGCCAGGGTGGCGGAACCGCCCCGGGCCTGAATGCGGTCGTCCAGTTCTTCCAGCGCGCCGGTGGTCCGGGCGACAGCGATGATGTGGTGGGTGGTGGCAAGGGCTTCGGCCAGGGCGGCACCCAGCCCGCGCGATGCGCCGGTGATCAATGCGGTCTTTGTCATGGGCGCGATGTGCACGGCCCTGCTTCAGGCGTCAAGGGCCGTGATGTCTCAGAACCTGGGCAGGCGCAGCACCTTCGTCGTGCTGCCACGGGCCAGAACCAGGTGGTCCTCACCGATGGCGGCGACCGTACGGCCATCCAGCTTGTCCCCCAGCGTGACGCGCGTGATGCTGCCCGATCCGCCACGGATCAGGGCACCCGGCGCACTTTGGCTGCCGAAGACGCCGATCAGGGCGGTACGGTCAAGGTTGGCCGCCTCATTGGCCAATTCGGCCACCTGAGGTGGGGTTGGTTCCTGGTCTTTTCGGAGGGGCATTCGGTCTTTCCGCGCTTTGGCGCGACTCGGTCTTGTTGGTGGTCGGCAGGCAACTAACAAGCCGCGTAGACCTCCGAAAGGGGGGTGCGACAGACTGGCACGGGAAGGCTGCGCCCTGCGCGGCTTTCAGCCGACGGTGGCCCGCGCGCGGCGCGCGATGTGGTAGCAAAAGGTCATCTCAGCGAGGTGGGCCAGCGCCTGTTCGGGGAGGGGATCGCCAAGGCCAATGGCAAGATGCCGTCGCCCGTCGTTGAAGGCCAGATCGGGATAGAGATCGTCCATCCGTGCAGCCAGGTCGGTCTTGCAATCGACGAAGAGGTTCAAACGGTCAGGTGTCCCCTCGTTCCAATCCATGCGCAGGGTGCTGCCTGTGCGCGGTTTGGCGGGCCGCCAGGCAGGCTGACCCCATTTCAGGCTTTCCTGCAAGGGTCCCACACCGCGTTCCTGCGCGATTCCATGAAATAGCGTGCGACAAGCCCAGGCGGCGGCCTGGGCCTCATCCGACCAGCTTGAAATACGGTTCAGCAGGGGGGCAGGGGCGTGATCCATGTACCTAGGTTAGCACGCTTCGCTGACAGTTGCTGTCAGCAGCCTATTCGGCGGCGGGTTTCATCTCAAATCCCTGATCGATCTGGTCGGCGGGGGTGACAGGGTATTCGCCCGAAAAGCAGGCATCGCAATACTGCGGGCACTCGGCGTTTCGGCCACTGCCTTCGCCCACCGCGCGATAAAGACCGTCAAGCGAGATAAACTTGAGGCTGTCCACCGCCAGATGCTCGCGCATCTCATCTTCGGACATGGTTGCGGCCAGCAGCTTTTCCCGCTGGGGCGTGTCCACGCCGTAGAAACAAGGCCAGGCGGTTGGCGGGGAGGCGATGCGGAAATGCACCTCCTTGGCGCCCGCATCCAGGATCATCTCCTTGATCTTGCGGCTGGTCGTGCCGCGCACCACGCTGTCATCCACCAGGATCACCCGCTTGCCCTTGATCAGCGCCCGGTTGACGTTGAGCTTGAGCCGCACTCCCATGTTACGGATCTGCTCTGTCGGTTCGATGAAGGTGCGGCCCATGTACTGGTTGCGGATGATGCCCATGGCATAGGGAATACCGCTTTCAAGACTGTAGCCGATGGCCGCGGGCGTGCCCGAATCCGGCACCGGACAGACCAGATCGGCATCGACCGGGCTTTCCTTGGCCAGTTCCCGGCCAATCGCCTCCCGCGTCTGATAAACGGAACGGCCGCCCAGAATGCTGTCGGGGCGGCTGAAATAGACATGCTCGAAAATGCAGAACTTGGAGGGCTGCCGACGGAAAGGAAAATGCGATTCGACGCCATTGGAGGTGATGACCACCATCTCTCCTGGCTCGATCTCGCGCACGAACTCGCCGCCCACGATGTCCAGTGCACAGGTCTCGGAACTCAGCGCCCAGCCCTCGCCGATCTTACCCAGCACAAGGGGGCGCACGCCCATCGGATCACGCACGCCAATCAGCTTGGTGCGGGTCATGGCGACCACGGAAAAGGCCCCCTCGACCCGGCGCAGCGCATCCTCCATCCGCTCGGGGATCGTGCGCTGCAGGGACCGGGCCATGAGGTGGATGATGCATTCGCTGTCGGAGGAGGACTGGAAGATCGAGCCGCGCTCGATCAGTTCGCGCCGCAGAGCATTGGCGTTTGTGATGTTGCCATTGTGGGCAATGGCCGCGCCCCCCATGGCAAATTCGCCGAAAAAAGGCTGCACGTCACGGATCGCGGTCTGTCCCTTTGAGCCGGCGGTGGAATAGCGGACATGGCCGATGGCCAGCTCACCCGGCAGGTGCTTCATCACCCCTTCGGAGGTAAAGTTGTCCCTGACGTACCCAAAGCGGCGCGCCGACTGGAAACTGGCCTGGGCGTCGTAGCTGACGATTCCGCCGGCCTCCTGCCCCCGGTGTTGCAGGGCGTGCAAGCCAAGCGCCACGAAGTTGGCCGCGTCGGCGACACCGACGACGCCGAAGATCCCGCATTCTTCCTTCAGTTTGTCGTCGCTATCGTTGTCGCGCAGATAG
>JABDKA010000218.1 GCA_013002405.1 Sulfitobacter sp.
CAACCACGGAGAGGATGAATGACAAAGCTGAATAACGGAACCTGGGTGCTGATCGCCGACGGCGAAAAGGCCCTGTTCCTGCAAAACAAGACCGACGGAGAAGATCCGTTTTTGGACGTTTTCCGCGAAGAGGAGCAGGAGAACCCCGCAAACCGTGATCAGGCGGCGAACCGACCCGGACGTTTTAATGATGGTCCGGGTGTGCAGCGGTCAGCGGTGGATGACACGGACTGGCACGAGTTGCAGAAAGAGCGTTTTGCGCATGATCTGGCGGACATCCTCTACAAACACGCGCACAAGGGGGCCTATGACAGCATCGTCCTCGTTGCGCCGCCTCGGACGCTTGGCGAATTGCGCGATGTGATCCACCAGGAAGTGGCCGAGAAGGTTATCGGGGAAATCCCCAAGACCCTGACCAACCATCCCATCGACGAGATCGAAAGCATCGTGAAAAAGGAGCTTGCGACGGCATAGGTCGTTACGCTTGAGCCGTCAAAATCAAGAAAAGGCAGGCGCATGATCGCGTCTGCCTTCATATCGGTGAGTGTTGCGTCGACTAATTGAAGGCATCACCCAATGCTGCCAGCGTCGCCTCCGCATCGGGCATCACTTCGATGAACCCAAGAAGGCTTGCATCGGCAAAGCCCTGCGCCACCACATGCTCCAGAAGTGCCATGAGGGAATCCCAGTATCCATTTGTATTTATGAGATAAATCGGCTTTTCGTGTAGTCCAAGTTGCCGCCAGGTCAGCACCTCGAAAAGCTCATCCAGGGATCCCGCGCCGCCGGGCAGGACCGCCACGGCATCGCTGTTCATGAACATCACCTTTTTACGCTCGTGCATCGTTTCGGTCACGACGTAGGCGGTCAGATCCGTCTTGCCCACTTCCCAGTCGACCAGGTGCTGGGGGATAACGCCAAAGGTCTCACCGCCCGCTTGCTGGGCTGCCCGTGCAGTAGCCCCCATCAGGCCCACATCGCCTGCACCGTAGACCAGCCTCAGGCCCCTTTCCGCGATACCCCGCCCCAGAATTTCGGCGTTCGCCATGAAAGCGGGATCTCTCCCGCTTCGTGACCCGCAGTAAACACAAACGGATTTCTGAGCTTTCGACTGGGTCATGTGAAATGCTTTCGCTCTTGTAAATCGGATAAACGTGAGGTCCGGTGTTTTGACCCGTGTTAAACCGCTTGTTAAAGAGGCTCAACCACAGGGGATGGGAAGAGATGTCTAAGTTTCTGGCCGGTTTGGGCGTCGGCTTCGGCGTTGCGGCGGCGTTGGCTGTGATTGCGGCCCTTGTCGCGGGTGCATATTGGTACCAATTCGGCGACGGGATGCCGGAGACGCCGACCGCACTCCAGGCCCCGCAAACACAGGTGCCTGCCCTTCCTGAAGCGGACGAACCGGCCGATAGCGCAACGACGGTGGAGCAATCGAAAACTGCGGCGGCGCAGTCGGAGGGGCCCGCTGATCCGCTTCCCGAGACGGCCGAGGCTGACGAAGTGCCGCTCCCCGCCTTCGATGAGGTTCGGCGTGAAGCGGATGGCACCACGGTCGTTGCAGGGCGTGCTGCACCCGGCGGGCAGGTTTCCGTCCTGCAGGATGGTCAGGAGATCGCGCGTGCCGATGTCGATGTCTCCGGTGCCTTCGCGACCATCGCCTTTGTCCCACCGGACGGGAAAGGGCATGTGCTGACCCTGGTGCAGACGGTGGAGGGGATCGAGACCGCCTCGCTCGACCAGATCATACTCGCGCCCCTGTCGCTGCCGGTTCAGGTGGCGGAAGCTGCGCCTGCGGAGACGTCGGCGACGCAGGTGACCTTATCGGAAGTGGTTGAGACGCCGCAGACGGCTGAAGTGATCCCGGAACCGGAAGTCCAACCCGATCCAGCACCAGGGGCCGCGCCCGCCGAGGCAGAGGTAGCCGAGGTCACTGGGGAAACACCTGAAACCGAGGTTGCAGCTGCGTCTTCAGTTCAATCGCCCGAAACCGCTGCGGCACCTGCCGATGAGGCATCTGAACCGCTCGCCGTTCCAATTGCGACGGGGACCGAGCAGGCGGCGACGACGCAGGTGGCTGACAGTACAACGGTGAACAAGCTGGCACCGACAGCGGAACAGATCGATGAAGCCACCGTGGTTGCCGTTCTCAAGACCACGCCCGAAGGGGTCGAACTGCTCAATCCGGCCGCGCCATTGGTGATGGATAACGTGGCGATCGACACCATCAGCTATTCCGACGTCGGCGATGTGCAGCTGGCCGGGCGGGCCCAGTCAACGGCCAGTTCGGTGCGGGTCTACCTCGACAATGCTGCAGTGGTGAGCCTCAAGGTGGACGACCAGGGCCGTTGGCGGGGTGACCTGCCGGATGTCGATGAAGGGATCTATACCCTGCGGATCGACGAAATGTCTGAGGATGGCAGTGTGACCAGCCGGGTGGAGACGCCCTTCAAACGCGAAGCGCCCGCCGTTCTTGCAGCCGCCTCCGCCGCACAGGGGGGACCGCTCAAGGCCATCACGGTGCAAAAAGGCGCCACCCTCTGGGCCATCGCGCGCGACCGCTACGGGCAGGGAGAGCTCTACGTACGGGTGTTCGAGGCCAATCGTGCCGCGATCCGGGACCCTGATCTGATCTATCCCGGTCAGATCTTTGAGCTGCCGGATTGATCTGCCCCAACGCATTTCGCCGGGCGCACTGGCAACCGGTCTTGCATCGGCCTAAGTAAGGGCTCTGTCAGACTGGATAACCGATGCCCGCCGATACCACGCAAGCCGCCGACTCCGAGCCGCAGCAAAAGAACACCGACCAGATCGCCGAAGACGAACGCAAGTCCGGCCTTCTGGTGCTGCGCAAGGTCGCGCCCTATCTCTGGCCGCGCAACATGGCCTGGGTCCGGCGGCGGGTCATCTGGGCGCTTCTGGCGCTTTTTGTCTCCAAGTTGATTTCCGTCGCTACGCCGCTGTTCTACCGCGATGCGGTTGATGCGCTGGCCGGGGAAGGGGCGCCGATGCTGGCGCTGGGTGCCATTGGCCTGACAGTGGCCTACGGCATGGCACGTCTTATGACAGTCGGGTTTCAGCAGCTCCGCGATGCCGTCTTTGCCCGCGTGGCACAACGGGCCCTGCGGATGCTGGCGCTTGAGACATTTGAACATATTCACCGCCTGTCAATGCGCTATCACATCACACGCAAGACCGGGGGTCTGAGCCGGATCATTGAGCGGGGCGTGAAGGGTGTCGAATTCCTGCTGCGCTTCCTGCTTTTCAACATCGGGCCACTGATCCTTGAGCTGCTGATGATCGGTATCATCCTGACCTTTCTCTTCGACTGGACCTATCTGGCCGTCGTCGCCGCAACGATCGGTCTTTATGTCTGGTTCACCTTTGCAGTGACCGAATGGCGGGTGAAGCTGCGGCGGCAAATGAACGACCAGGATACGGATGCCAATCAGAAGGCCATCGATAGCCTGCTGAACTATGAGACGGTGAAGTACTTTGGGGCCGAAGGGCGCGAGGCGCAGCGCTATGACAGTGCGATGGCAGGGTACGAAGAGGCGGCGATCAAGACCAACTATTCACTCGCCTTCCTGAACTTCGGCCAGTCGATGATCATAACGGCTGGGCTTGTGGCGGTTATGGTCATGGCGGCCATCGGCGTGCAGAATGGCGCTTTGACCGTGGGTGATTTTGTCATGGTCAACGCCTACATGGTGCAGATCACCGTGCCGCTTAATTTCCTTGGCACCGTTTACCGTGAGATCCGGCAGGCTTTGGTGGATATGGGCGAGATGTTCGGCCTGCTCGAACAGCCTACGGAGATTGCCGATAAACCTGGTGCGCCTGCGCTCAAAGTGGGTGGCGGGCATGTGACGCTCGACAATGTCAGCTTTGGCTACGATCCCGATCGGATGATCCTGAAGGGCGTGACGCTGGAGGCCAAGCCCGGGGAAACGGTTGCCATCGTTGGCTCCACCGGATCGGGGAAATCCACCATCGGACGGCTTCTTTTCCGCTTCTACGACGTGCAGGGCGGTGCCCTGCGCATTGACGGGCAGGACGTGCGGGATGTCACACAACTGAGCCTGCACCAGGCCATAGGCGTGGTGCCGCAGGACACGGTCCTTTTCAATGACACGATCCGCTACAACATCGCCTACGGGCGCGACGGCGCCACTCAGACAGAGATCGAAGAGGCTGCGAGGGACGCACAGATCCACGACTTCATCATTAGCCTGCCGGAAGGGTATGAGACCGCCGTGGGCGAGCGGGGGCTGAAACTGTCTGGTGGCGAAAAGCAGCGGGTCGGCATTGCCCGGACCCTTCTGAAGGACCCGCCCATCCTGTTGTTGGATGAAGCGACCTCAGCGCTCGACAGTGAGACGGAGAGCGACATTCAAGGTGCCCTGATGCGCGCGGGGCAGGGCCGCACGGTGCTGACTATCGCGCATCGGCTCAGCACCATCGCGGATGCGGACAGGATAGTTGTGCTGGAGAAGGGCGAAATCGTCGAACAAGGCACCCACGATGACCTGCTGGCAAAGGACGGACGTTACGCCCAGCTGTGGCAACGCCAGCAGACCGAGGAGGCCGCGTGAGCCGGGAGGACTATCCGGTGACCCCGGACGGCCACTTCTTCGTCTCAAAAAGCCGTTTGTGGCGCTGCACAGATCCGTCGCTTGATGACAGTGAGAGGCGCGCGGCCATCAAGGCCCTGATGCAGGCCCGGCGCGCGGTGCGGGATTCAGAAGGTGAAGCGGAAGAGCGGGCGGCTCGTGATGCGGTCGAGACGGCCAAGCGCCGTCTGGGCGAACGCGGCCCGGTCTGGTGGGACGACGGCAAACCGGATGAGGGTGGAAAGCATCCGAAAAACACCATCTACGCGGACTGGTGGTCCAATCTGGACTGCGCGGCGCGAACGCGTGGGACCGGGGAAGGCAAGGCTTCGGGCATCCGCTCAAGCACCGCTTGAGAGGTGGCGTCGGCCGGCAAGTAGAGCTTGATCCGCAGTGCCTCCAGCGTCACATCCTCCGCCGTGCCAAATTTCGGAATGGTCTCGAAAAGAGACAGGCGCGGATCACCCATTTTCAACCTGTTAGGTACAACTGCTTCACTGACCTGCGATCCGGGCTGCGGCCCCGAAACAGGTGGTGAGCCGCCGCCTTGAGCGCGTGAATACCGCCCATGGCCCATCACGCTTTAGAATCCGGCGGTCTTATTAACGAGGGGTCGGATTTCCTGACGTCGGAATTCGCCCCCTTGTGCTTTTGCACGCGGGCCATGCGGAGGGCGACCTGCGCCGCCTCCTGCTTGGTGTCCATGCGGCCCCGGGCACCTAGTCTGTGGCGATGGCCTTGGAAGTCAGCTTGTCCAGCGCACCAGTCATCATTTTGAGATAGGGGGCATCCGCAGGCAGGCCGTGTGCCTCTGCCAATGCGGCGGGGGCGTGGTAGACAACGTGCACGACCCCCTGCCCATCCGCATAGGCCAGCACCCGCAGCGGCAGGTCCAGTCCCGCGCTTTGCGCATCCTGCATTGCGGGCGTCCCAAGCTTGGGGTTGCCGAAGATCAGAAGCTGCGTGGGCCGCAGTTCCATATCGACACTTTCTGCACCCGCCGCGTGATCGACACGGGCAAAGATGGTTGCCCCGGCGCCCTCCACCGCGGCGGCAAGGCGGTTGATGGTGATGCTGACGGAGTGGGGGCTGATCTTCTCCACCCTCTCGGCGGCCAGGGCGGGCAGTGCCAGCAGAAGACCAGTGGCGGCGGTCAGCAGGGTGCGACGGATCATGGGCAAACTCCTTTGATGTCTCACCGTGAAAGTAGCCGAATTCGGACCCCCGGTCAGGGGACCGCCGGTCACCTTTGCTTGATCGGCTCTATTCCGCCGCCGCCGCAATGCGTGGCTGGGGTGTTGCTATGGGCTGCTCATCCCAAATGATCTCCTGCGCGGCAGCCCGGCGGGCATCCCGCTGCAGCGCCCAGTCGCGCGCCGCACGGCTGGCCCGGCCAAGGGACATCTTGGCCAGCAGGCGCGCGACCCAGCGAATGTAGGTCGTGGCCCAGATCCGGATTGCCAGCATGGAAGGAGTTACCATAAGCGTCAGCACCGTCGCGATGCCAAGGCCGAAGACCACCGCCGTCGCCAACTGCTTCCACCAGAGTGCGGTGGGGCTGTCGATGGTATAGCCGCCGTCGGCGAAGTTGAGGCTGAGCCCGAACATCATGGGCGCAAGGCCCGCCATGGTGGTGATCGTGGTCAGCAGAACGGGCCGGATACGGGCCTGCGCAGTGCGAATGATCGCTTCGATCCGGGGCATGTAGCGTTCGTATTCCTGGTAGGTGTCGATCAGGATGATGTTGTTGTTCACCACGATCCCGGCAAGCGCCACGATGCCCGTCCCCGTCATGATGATAGAGAAGGTCTGATCCATGACCAGCATCCCGATGAGGACCCCTGTGGTGGAGAGGACCACCGCCAGAAGCACCAGCACGGCATTGTAGAAGCTGTTGAATTGGGCCAGCAGGATGATGAACATCAACCCCAGCGCCGCCGTGAAGGCGGAACTGAGGAAGGCCTGGCTTTCCGCCTGATCTTCCTGATCGCCGGTCCATTCGTAGGTGGTGCCAAGCGGTAGATCGGTCGTCCCCAGCCATTTTGTCAGCTCGGCGATCCTTTCGTTCGCGTTAATCGGCACCAGCAGGAGGGAGCGTTTGTCGATCCCGGCCTGCAGATCCACTCCCTTCCCCGCCTCGGTCCGCTCCATGATCCTGAAGTCGGCACCGTCGGGCGAGGTGATATTGGCACCGTCCCCGGCGGGACGCAGGCTCGCCAGTGTCACGCTGCGGTCTTCTCCGGCGACGCGGTTGGGCTCCACCACCTTCATCAGGCCGGGCATGACGTCTGCTTTTACGTCCAGGTGGCGCTTTTGATCGACGCGGTTGATCTCGGCCAGCTTTGGCACCGGGGTGCGGGTGATGAAGTTGCTGAGCGGGATCAGCCCGTCAGGGGTACGGACCTTGAGCGTGTCAAGCGTTGACAGCACCCGGTCCTCCTCGGGCAGGCGCACCCGGATCTCGATCTCCTCATCCGATGTCGGCACCCGCATCGTATCAAGCAGCAGACCCCGGGTGACAAGCTGGACCATGGCGCCCACGGTCAGCACGTCCGCGCCGTAGCGGCCCGCCTTTTCGACATCCACGTCGATTTGCCAGTCAATGCCGGGCAGGGGGCGGGTATCCTCGATCAGGGTCAGGCCCGGTGTCTCTTCGTATTTCTGGCGAACCAGCGCCGTCGCCTGCAACAGATCCGGAAAGCTGTCGGACTTCAGCCGCAGGTGCACCGGCTTTCCGGAAGCGGGGCCGCGCGCCTGGGCCAGGATCTCGATCCTGATACCGGGGATCTGCTCCAACTGCTCTGTCAGGTCAGCCAGGATCACGTCGCCGTCATAGGCGACGTCCTGCGCCTCGCGGTTGATGTCGAGGCCGAAGATCGAAATGAGCGGTGACGTGATTGTTGGCCGGTCTTCCCAGGGGATCGTCTCAAGCTGGATCTGACCGATGGAATCCTTGGGGGCCTGCGCGCCCCCGGTATTGGAGTTCAGTCCGCCTTCACCCGCAAAGGAAAATGCCGTTTGCACGCCGGGGTGCGAAAGAACGATCTCTTCGGCTTCCTTCAGGATCTCGTCTTTTTCGTCCAGCGAAAGGTTCCCCCGCGCCAGAACGTAGACGATGGCCTGCTCGGGCTCGGATTCGACAAAGAACTCCACGCCCCTGGAATTGTTGGTGAAGTAGATCAGAACGGAGCCCACAAAGACAAAGACCACGCCGGCCATGACCAAGGGCATGACCGGATTGCCAACGATCGTCTCAATCACCCGGCCAAAGAAGTTGCGGCGATAGCCTGCGTAGATTCGATCGGGCTCCTTGCGGAACAGCTTTGACACCAGCCATCTTCCAAAGCGGCCCAGCCGTGTGACAAGGCCAAAGAGCGCGATCAATGAAAGCATGAAGCCGCCCAGTGCCAGTGCAACCGCAACCGCGCCCAGCAGGATGAAAGCAAAGACCGAGGCGAAGGTCGCCGCGACCGAGAATGTATTCAGGCCGTCCATCTGGGCAAATCTTGCGCTGATCCACTGGAACAGAAGACCGGGCTGATTCGGTTCCGGCGGGGCCATAAGGAACATCGCGGGCAGGAAGAGCAGGGCCACACCGAGGAAAAGCAAAAGATGCAACAGGATGGGCAGGCTCGCGACAAAGCTCATCTGGGTGGCCATCCAATTCTCCAACCGCCCCGTCACACCCCCCATCACCGGCAGATAGACCAGCGCCACGATCAGCGATGCCGAGAGGACGAAGATGAGCGTGACCGGGAGCATCCCCATGAACTCACCCGGAACGCCCGGCCAGAATAACATCGGGAGGAAGGCACAAAGGGTTGTCGCCGTGGAGGAGATGATGGGCCAGAACATCCGCTTTGCCGCTTCGACATAGGCGCGCATCGGGCCCTCACCCTCTTGCTGGCGCTTGTCGGCGTATTCAACCACCACGATGGCACCATCGACGAGCATACCCACAGCCAGGATCAGTCCGAACATCACGATATTCGAGATGGAAATGCCCATCAGCGCCAGGAAGGCGAAACAGAGCAGAAAGGAGGTTGGGATCGCGAAACCCACGAGCAGCGCCGCCCGGATGCCCAGGGCCGCCAGCACCACAATCATCACCAGCGCGATAGCCGTAAAAACAGAGCCCAGAAGCTGCTGGACCATGGAATCCACGATGCGGCTCTGGTCATTCGATGTGCCGACGGTCACCGCCGCCTGCAGGCCCTCGGGCCATTCAGCGGAACGGGCCTCAACGATCTCCTTCACACGGGCTGCCGTGTCGATCAGGTTGAAGCCCTTGCGCTTGACCACCTGCAGGGCCAGCGTCTTTTCCCCGTTGAAGCGGGCCGTGCCCTTGCGGTCTTCAAAGGTCAGGTTGATCTCAGCCAGATCGCCCAGGGTAACCACCCGGTCGCCGTTGGTCTTGACGGGCAGGGCATAGACATCGCGCGGCTCATCGAAGGAAGAGGGGATCTTGACCGCGAAGGAGCCCTGTTCGCTCTGCACTTCACCTGCCGCAATCAGCTGGTTGTTGTTCTGAACGACGTTGATCAACTCTCCGGCGGTGACATTGTAAGCCTCCAGCCGCAGCGGGTCGATGAGAACCTCCAGCATCTCGTCCCGGTCGCCCGCAAGACCCGCTTCCAGCACCGCATCGAGCGCTTCCAGATCGTCCTGCAGGTCACGGGCGACCCGGCTCATCGTCCGCTCGGGCACGGGGCCGGTGAGGTTCACGATTATGATGGGGAATTCGGAAAAGTTGAACTCGCTGATGGAGTATTTCTCGGCCCCGTCGGGGAAGAGCGCCTCTGCCGTGGACATGGCGTCGCGCACGTCGGCGGTGATCTTGGTCTTGTCCCAGCCAAACTCGAACTCCAGGACGACGCCGGCGTAGTTCTCAGCCGCTGTTCCGGTCATGGTCTTCAGGCCATCAAGATCGGCAAGCTCCGTCTCCATCGGTTTTACAAGCAGGGTCTCACTATCGGCCGCTGAGATCCCGGGGAACTGGACGGACACGAAAAGAGCCGGGATTTCGATGTCCGGCTCACCTTCCTTGGGCAGGGTCGAGTAGGAATAGCCGCCCACAACGATGCTGAGCAGAATGAAGGCCAGCACCATGCGGGCCCGGCCCGCGGCCCAATCGACGATGCCGGTCATTGGCTCAGCTCCTGCCAGGTCGGCGCCACCTTGACGCCTGCCGTGACATATTCCTGCCCGGTCACGATCACGTCGGCCACTTCGGGCAGGCCGGTGACCCAGACGCCATCGGGCGTGTCGCGCATGATTTCAACCGGGGCGAAGGCCACGACGTTGTCCGCGTCCACCAGACGTACGCCAAGCGTGCCATCGTCATTGAGGGTCATCGCGGATTGTGGGATCAGATGGGCCTTCACGCCCGCCGAGGAGATGGCGATTTCAGCCGTCTGTCCATCACGGATGGACAGATCGGCGTTCGGCACTTCGATCTCGACCCGGAAGGTCCGCGTCTCGGGATCGGCGGAACGGGAAAGAAAGATCACCTGACCCGCGAGCATGCGGCCACCCGCGGCCAGTCGCGCGCCGGCCTGGGCACCGGTCTGGATACGGTGCACTTCGGTTTCGGGGACAAAGCCCACCAGCTTGATCGGATCCAGCTGAATGACCGTCGAACAAAGCGCGCCGGGCTGAAGCAGGCTGCCCAATTCGGCCGTGTCGCTTTCCAGCTGGCCTCCGAAGGGGGCTCTGATCTCAAGCCGTTCGATTTCCTTTTCCGCCCCGGCGACTGCGGCACGCGCGGCCTCAATGCCGGACTGTGCGGCGGAAAGGCCGGACTGGGCGCTGCTCACACCGGCCCGAGCTGCAGCCTCGGCTGCGTCGGAGGCAGCAAGTCGGGTCTGAGAGGCGAAACCATCTTCGATCAGCTTGGCCGCTGCGTTCTGGTTGATCCGCGCTTCCTCGAGCCGCGCTTCGGCCTCAATCACCCGGGCGCGTGCCTCCGGAAGGCGCGATTGCGCTTCGCTGAGCCGGGCGCGCGCCTCTTCCAGGGCGGCTTGGCGCGTGCCGGGATCCAGCACGCAAAGGGCGTCGCCCGCCTCGACCCGCGCGCCCTTGCGCAGCGGTTCAGAAGTGACGATGGCCGAGGTTTCGGAGCGTACGTCGACCTGACGGGTCGCCTCGGTCTCTCCGCGCAGCAGGACGGCGCTGTCCACTTGCTCAGAAATCAGCTTGCGCACGCGCACCCGGACCAGTTTCTCATCCGGTGCAGTATTCGTATCGGTCGCGGGGGTCGCGGCAGTCTGCGTCTCGGACGCGGGTGCTTCAGGAAGGGGCGCGTCCATGCCCAGATAGGCCATCAATTGCGGCCGGGCCAGGATCGACATGGCAAGGAGGGTTGCGACAGCCAATGCTGCCAATATCGGAAAAATGCGCATATGGAACCTCACAAAAAGATCCTGCCTGGGGCACGCCGGACCGGTTCATTGCGCATATGTAGTGTAGTAAAACTGAACTGACCAGTTTAGAGGGAATGTTTTTTGACATAGCGCGGCCCTTTTGTCTCAAATTTGCCTGTTCCTTTGGCAGTTCGTGGGCCCGCGGGTACTTGGCTTGCCCCGAGTCGCAGGGTATGAGGGGCAAAAGAAGCGCCGGGGGCAGGATGAGCGACACCGACAGTTTTATCGAAGAGGTGAACGAAGAGGTTCGTCGTGACCGTCTGTACCTGATCCTGCGCCGCTATGGCTGGATCGCGGTGGCTGTCATCCTGCTGATTGTGGGCGGTGCCTCCTGGAATGAATATCAAAAGGCCCAGACGCGCGCCCAGGCCGAGGCATTTGGCGACGCGATGCTGGCAGCCCTGTCGGTCGAGCAGGCCGGAGCAAGGGCAGAAGCGCTTGCTGCGATCGAACCCAGCACGCCTGAATCCATCGCCGTGCTTGAATTGCTGAAGGCGGCAGAGCAGGTTGAGGCGGGGGAGCCTGCTGCGGCTATTGCAACACTCGATATGCTGGCAATCAATGCCGACGTTCCGGCGATCTACCGTGATGTGGCCCAGTTCAAATCCCTCTCCTTGCAGGCGGGCACGACCTCTGCCGAAGAGCGGCGTCTGTCGCTGGAGGCAATGGCGCAGCCGGGACGCCCTCTGCGGCTTTTGGCCAGCGAGCAAATCGCCCTTCTTGACATCGAAACCGGGGATACCGATGCGGCCATCGCGCGCTATCAGTCGATCCTTTCGGATGCGGAAGTATCCCCGGACTTGCAACAGCGGGCCCTACAGGTGATTGTGGCGCTGGGCGGTGAACCCGAGCTGATCGATACGGGCGGGTTGAGCGGGAATTTGCTGTCCGAAACAGACAATTAGAGGCTGCGTTCGAACACGCAGCTGCCAGAAAAAAGTGAGCGGGCCATGAACCACCAAAAGCGTTTTCGCAGGGCAAGCGAGATTGGTGGTTTGCTGACGGCGCTTCTGCTGCTGGGGGCCTGCGCGGAGGAAGAGGTCTATCTGCCCGGTGAAAGACTTCCGGTGCGGTCGGTCCTGCAAGATCCGCTGCTGGCGGAACCAATCGCGGGCACCGTCGTGCCGAAAAACACCAGCCGTCCCATTGCCCTTGGCGCCCCCACGACAAACGCCGCCTGGAGCCAGGCGCATGGCACACCGCAATTCCGGACCTCGCATCCGGCCCTGCGCAGCGCGCCGCAACTGGTCTGGAGCGCGGATATCGGCGCTGGCGACAGCCGCCGCCTACGGATCACGGCAGATCCCGTGGTGGCCGATGGCCGCATCTTCACACTGGATGCCGCCGCGCGGGTGACAGCGACTTCGACCGGGGGCGCGCCCCTTTGGTCTCGTGATCTGACCCCGGCGTCCGACAGGGAAGGGCAGGCCACCGGCGGCGGTCTCGCGGTTGCGGGGGATACAGTATATGTTTCGGTCGGCTACGGCATCCTGTCCGCCCTTGATGCGGCGACGGGTGCTGTCCGCTGGACGCAAGAACTTGACGCTTCTGGCTCGGGCACGCCAACGGTCCTGGGCGATCTTGTTTACGTCACAGTGGGCCACACCGAAGGCTGGGCCGTTGACCGCAGCACGGGCCGCATTGCCTGGCGCACGGATGTCTCGCCAAATTACGCGAACATCCTGGGTGCCGCCGCCCCTGCCGTAAGCGGTAATCTGGTGCTTTTCGGTTTCGGCTCGGGCGAGGTGGTCGCCACCTTCCGCCAGGGCGGACTGCCGCGTTGGAATACGGCCGTTCTGGGCAAACGCACCGGGCGCGCCCTTTCTACCATCAACGACATTACCAGCGCCCCTGTTATCGTGGGGGACCGGGTCTATGCGGGCAATCAGGCCGGTCGCATTGCGGCCCTTTCTCTGGGCAGCGGCGATCCCGTCTGGACCGCTCGGGAAGGCGCCATTGGTCCTGTCTGGCCCATCGGCGGTTCGGTCTTTGCCCTGACCGATCTGAACGAACTGGTGCGTCTTGACGCCACGGATGGCAGCCGCATCTGGGGCGTGCCCCTGCCAAACTTCGTCAAGGACAAACCAAGACGGCAAAGCGAGGTCTACGCCCACCACGGCCCCATCGTGGCCGGAGGCCGTGTGATCGTCGCCTCGAACGACGGTCTGATCCGCAGCTTTGATCCTACCAACGGCAGTCTGCTGGCGACAACGGAGATTGATAGCGGAGCCACGACAGCCCCCGTCGTGGCGGGCGGAACACTCTACGTCGTTTCGACCAAAGGCCAACTGCACGCTTTCCGTTGACCCTGAAATGAGCTAAAGCGCCGCCTTGATCCGGCTCCATGGAGCCGTCAGGAGCCTGAAATGACCTTTACCCTCGCCATCGTGGGTCGCCCGAATGTGGGCAAGTCCACCCTTTTCAACCGCCTGGTGGGCAAGCGCCTGGCCCTGGTCGATGACCAGCCCGGCGTGACCCGTGACTTGCGGGAAGGCGCGGCGAGGCTGGCGGACCTGCGCTTTATCGTGATCGACACGGCGGGCCTGGAAGAGGTGACCGACGACAGCCTGCAGGGCCGTATGCGACGACTGACCGAGCGGGCGGTCGACATGGCCGACGTCTGCCTCTTCATGGTGGACGCGCGGGTGGGGATCACGCCCTCCGACCTCGTCTTTGCTGACATCCTGCGCAAGAAATCCGCCCACGTGATCCTGGCCGCGAACAAGGCCGAGGGGAAGGCAGCGGATGCTGGTGTGCTGGAGGCCTATTCGCTGGGTTTGGGGGAGCCGATCCGCATGTCTGCCGAACACGGTGAGGGGCTGACCGACCTCTATACGGTACTCATGCCGCTGGCAGACCAGTTCGCCATGCGGGCGGAACAGGATGCGCCAGAGACGGATGTGGATCTAACCGAGGAAGAGGCCGAGGCGGCGGATGCCGAAGCCCTGCCGGTGCCCACTGCTGCAAAGCCCTTGCAGGTTGCCGTCGTGGGACGGCCCAATGCGGGCAAGAGCACGTTGATCAACCAGATCATGGGCGAGGACCGCCTGCTGACGGGGCCGGAGGCGGGCATCACCCGTGACGCCATTTCCCTGCGGACGGACTGGAACGGCGTGCCCATGCGCATCTTTGACACCGCGGGCATGCGCAAAAAGGCCAAGGTACAGGAAAAGCTGGAAAAACTCAGCGTGTCTGACGGCCTGCGCGCGGTGAAATTCGCCGAAGTTGTGGTGGTCCTGCTCGATGCCGCCATCCCCTTCGAACAGCAGGACCTGCGTATTGCCGATCTGGCCGAGCGCGAGGGGCGGGCCGTGGTCGTCGCTGTTAACAAATGGGACGTGGAGGAGGACCGGCAGGGCAAGCTGAAGGAACTCAAGGAGGCCTTCGATAGGCTCCTGCCACAGCTTCGTGGCGCGCCCCTTGTGACCGTGTCAGCCAAGACGGGCAGGGGCCTCGACCGGCTTCATGACGCCATTATGCGGGCATATGATGTCTGGAACAGGCGCGTTTCAACCGCGCAGCTGAACCGCTGGCTGACTGGCATGATGGAAGCCCATCCGCCGCCCGCGCCCCAGGGCAAAAGGATCAAGCTGCGCTACATGACCCAGGCCAAGACGCGGCCGCCCGGTTTTGTTGTGATGTGCAGCCATCCCGACAAGATCCCCGAAAGCTACACGCGCTATCTGGTCAACGGGCTGCGGCTGGATTTCGACATGCCAGGCACACCGATCCGGCTTTACATGCGGGGTCAGAATGATGCGAACCCCTTCAAGGGGCGGAAAAAAGCGCAACCCTCAAAGCTGCGCAAGCACACCCACGCGCGGCGCAAAGGTTGAGCGGGCCCGGATTTCCGAAAAAGCCCGGGTCGGCCCCTTCGAGGAAAGTGCGGCCGTCTATCCGCGTCTGAAGGCCTGCAGGGTCGGCACCAGAGTGACCAGCGCGCCGCCCGCCGCGAGATAGGCCACTGTCCTGTCCCCGCTCCAGTTCGCCACGGCGACCGCCACCAGCGCCCAGATCACCGCGACCCCGTAGGAGGGCGCACGGGCCAGCGCGGCCTGGACGAAGCAGCCGATCACGATCGCCATCCCCACGAAAAGAAGCGCTGAAGTTCGCGCGTCAAACCACCCGTAGCCCGCAGACAGCAATCCGAGAGAGACACAGGAGGCTGCAGAAAGCCATCCGGCATAAAGCCCGACCGGCCCCGCGGCCCAAAGCCTGTCCGCCGAAGGGGCCATGAAAAGCGCGCCCAGGGCCGTCAGCAGCATTATCCAGATCAGAAAAGAGGCCCAGACCGGGCTTGCCACCGCGACAGACAGCCAGACCGTCCCCACGGCAAGAGACAGGCACAGGGGCACGCGCATGTCATGCCACTGCCCGTCCTCCCGCGCCCTGATCAGGCCCCATCCCAGCCCGAGGATCAGCCACAGATAGATCAGCCCCCAGATGCCAAAGGCATAGCCTGCGGGCTGCACCGGCGGATTCTCCTGCGGGATCGGGAACTGGTCAGCATCGAAACCGCCGAAGCCGTCGATGAAAAAGGGCGACGCAGCGAAGGTCAGGCTCAGCAGGAAGGCGAGAAGGGCAACGAGCGTACGGCGCGATAACATCGGTGGGAGCCTTTCAACGATTCCGTTGGGAGGACAATAGCCCCATGCCCCGGCTAATCAATCCGCTGGTTCAGGCCAGCGTGCCCTCTGCGGTCAGCCTTGTCTTGCCGCCAAGGTAGGGGGAAAGCGCCTCGGGCAGCTGCACCGATCCATCCGCGCGCTGCCCGTTTTCCAGCACCGCAATCAGGCAACGCCCGACGGC